>JAIPKF010000038.1 GCA_021733705.1 Chthoniobacterales bacterium | reverse complement strand
TTATTAGTACAAGGCGGGCGAAGGATTGTGATGCCGGGCTGTATGAGTACATACCGCCCAAATCACAATTCGAGACCAACGCAGTAATGATGAGCTTTCCACAAGCCGTAATAGATTTAGTGTGAAATATCCGGGTTAATAGGAAACTGATACTTTCATGAAACATTCTCATTGTAAAATTAAAATATAGTTAACCCGGATATTTCATACTGATCGTGACGAGGAGATCACGAAGGCTGATGGGGTAAGGCGAGCGATGAAGTCTGACGATGGCTGTGTGCGTACACACTGCCCGAGGAGCAATTCGAAGCTGACGCAGTATCCATTTGGCTTCCCGGATTCCGCAGTAGATTGGTATGAAATATGCTGGCTAACTTTTTAAAAGTTATAATAGAAAACGGACCACCGTTGCTCGACCTGAAAAAACCAAGAAACAGATCGCGATGGTCCGCTATAAAAAGTGAACTCAAGATATAGTTCTGAAATTAGCTTATGTTCAAAACAAATCTATAATTCATCAGTTCATAAAATTTATAAACCCTCTGGTTTTCTTAAGACCTAAAAGATTGATTTTATAGCAATGATCTGAATGCTTTTAAATCAGTATAGTCTGAAAGATGTCCTGAGTTGAATCGGGTCTGAACTGTAATCGAAAATCTGACTTTCACAAGTTAAAAAATAAAAAAAATAAAGTCTTAAAAGATTTATTGAACTAGAAATGAATTTTGTATAAAAATGAATTTTTTTAATTTAATTAAAATTGAATAACCAAGAAGCAGAATGCGCAGCATTAAAAAAGGGGTTCTGCGAATCCTATAGAGCAAGTTTAAAGTTTTTAATATAGCAGAAGTTTAAATCTTTTTAGCTTTCTAATTCGCAGGACCCTTTTTTTTAGAATTTATCACTGAAAAATATAAGGGTAGTCAGGATAAGAGTTTAATTTTTCTGAAGTCTTTTACTTACTTATTAAGCGTATTAAAAATAGTTATATCAGAGTATAGCTACAGGAACGAGCTCACAGCTTGTCATGGTGACCTCTGGGAAGATTTACCGAATAGAAGCCCCATTAGCCGGCATATATCACACTAATCACCTGCGGAAGCTTGGAAGCCAGATGGATACTGCGTCAGCTTCGAATTGCTCCTCGGGCAGCATGAAACATACAGCCGTCGTCGCAATCCATCACCTTCGTTGACTCGCTCGCTCTCGCTCGTCTCGCCCTTTCAGGGCTGCCTAGCCCGCATATTTCATACCGATCTACTGCGTAAGCCGGGTAGCCAGATGGATGCTGCGTTGATCTCGAAGTCTTCCTCGGGCAGTATGTACTCATACAGCCGTCGTCAGACTTCATCGCTCGCCTCGCCCCATCAGCCTTCGCGGCCTCCTCGTCACGATCAGTATGAAATATCCGGGCTAAAGGCAGTCTCCACCGCGGTCTCCGGACCGCCGGTGGTGTCTTCATCAGGATTCGCAGCGCCTCGCGACGAACCAGTATGAAACATGCGGGTTAAAAAGAGAGGGCTGCCATTGATGGATCAAATATCCTAACTAGTGAACGATTCCCCACCTGCTTGAAAAAGGCCAGTAGACAAAGAAGGCACGTCCAATAACATTATGCTCCGGAACAACTCCCCAATAACGACTATCACTGGAATTATAGCTGTTATCCCCCAGGGCAAAGAAACTTTCTGTTGGTACAGTGAATGTCTCTTCTGGTGATCCGAGGTATGGAGAGGAGTCACCGCTAGCAGTTCCATTGGAATAACCGCGATAGCCATTAATGGAAGACATGACCTTAAGAAAACCAGCTTGTGTGGGCATAGTTCCATCGATAAAAAGGCGAGGGGGATCAATGCGAAGCGTTTGGCCAGCTAGCCCTGCGAGACGTTTGACGTAATATTGAGAACCGAGTGCTGGATCAAGCCTCATTTCAATTCCAGCAATTCCTGAAGTGATAAAAACAAAAATATCATCTGCCTTCGGGTTGCAAAAAGCATAGCTCATACGATCAACAAAAATCTGATCTCCAGCTTGCACATAACCTTGTGCCATGATTTCACCAGTGGCAAGCATACGACCTGGACGAAGATTAAAATCTCGTGCTAAAACGTCACGTGGAGCAAATAGCGAGTAGCTCCCCAAGGAAGTAGTCACTTTTGTAAAGGTGAAAAAATTGAGAAATGTCTTTTCTTCTAGGCTTAAAATTTCTTCATCATGCTGGGCCTTTTTGCTGATATAACTTCGTCCCAATCTCACAAAATCAAAGGCTCTTTGGAGAGATGAAGGTGGAGAGGTGACTTCTGGATGTCCTGTCATTCCAAAGAGTGTTGGCTGCATGGATCCTGTTGGAATACGGAAAGGTTTGAGGAGGTAAGCCTGAAATCCGACTGCTAAGACAATGGCAATCACAATCGATTCCACGTTTTCAGCAAGGGCTTGATGGCGTCGGGCTGGGATAAGCGTAGAGAAAAGAGTCTCTATTTTTTCTTGAGCAAGGGCTATAGCTTCGGTTTTTTTTATTTTTAAGGCATCCTCTAATTCTCGTAATGCATTTTGAGCTTGTGCGTTTTGTTCTGGGCTCCAGAGGTCGCAATGATAGTGAAAGAGTTTTTGGGCTGCTGCACGAAGTTCGCGAGCAGCTTTGAGATAGCGTGGAGTGAAAAACAACATGTTTATTTTAAATTAATGATCGGAACCGGTTTGTTTCTTGTTCTTGGTCTTTTAGTGAGCTGCTATAATTTACCTCTTTGAACCCAAGAAGAAGAATAATTTTTATATTTGATAGCTATTTTATAGCCTATCGAGCAAGAAAAACTAACTTTAGAAAAGGTGTCTCTGGACTCATGGCTCTTTACGAGGTACTCTACCATTCTTTTTCCATGTCTGTCTCCCATACTCGTAATTTTTGTATCATTGCCCATATCGATCATGGCAAAACGACCCTCTCAGATCGTCTTTTAGAATTCACAGGGACCATTGCCAAGCGTGATCAGCAAGATCAACTCCTCGATTCTATGGACCTAGAGCGAGAGAGAGGGATCACTATTAAATCACATCCTGTGACAATGCAGTATCAAGCACGCAATGGAGAGTCTTACTTGCTCAACCTCATGGATACCCCTGGTCATGTCGATTTTACTTATGAGGTCTCACGAAGTTTAGCAGCCTGTGAGGGGGCGCTTCTCATTATCGATGCTGCTCAAGGAGTAGAAGCACAGACCCTTGCTAATGTGCACTTAGCCTTACAGCAAGGGCTCACGGTCATTCCTGTCATTAACAAAATTGATTTACCTAATGCTGATCTTCCGAATGTAAAAAAGCAGATGGAAGAAATTCTCGCTATTCCTGGGGAGGAAGCTATTGAAGCAAGTGCTAAGGCTGGTATTGGAATCGAAGAAATTTTAGAAGCAATCGTTGCACGTATTCCTGCTCCTCCAGAAGGGGATGGTACACTACGTGCTCTGGTTTTTGATTCCCTTTTTGATATTTATCGAGGGGTTGTTGGTTATATTCGTATTTTTTCAGGAAACCTTAAGCCGGGACAACAGGTACGTCTGATGTCGACTAACCAGTCGTATGAGACGAAGGAAGTCGGGATTTTTATCCCAAAAATGAGTGCTACAAATTCCATGAAAGCAGGCGATGTCGGTTATTTTATTGGCAACATTAAAACAACTGCCGAAATGAAAATTGGAGATACATTAACTGATGCACGCCATCCTGCTGCAGCACCTCTTCCAGGTTTTAAAGAGGTTCAACCGATGGTCTATAGTGGTATCTATCCTATTAATACAGCCGATCTCGAGCCGCTCAAAATGGCGATGTCTAAGTTGCAACTCAACGATGCCGCTTTTGTCTTTCAACCTGAGAGTTCTGTGGCACTCGGCTTTGGGTTTCGATGCGGCTTTCTTGGGTTGCTCCATATGGAGATTATTCAAGAGCGCCTTCGCCGTGAGTACAACATGGACATTATTGCAACTTATCCAAGTGTGGTTTACGAAGTCGAAAAAACCAATGGGGAGATGTTGTTTGTAGACAACCCCGCCAATCTTCCTGATATGAGTGTCATCAAAGAGATTCGAGAGCCCATTGTAAAATGTGTGGTCATGGTTCCTAATGAGAATATCGGTGACATCATGCAAATCATGATGGAAAAACGTGGTGTTGTTGAAAGCACCGAGTCGGTTGATACGCGTCGGGTGATGATAACGGCTACTTTGCCGCTTAATGAAATCTTAGTCGATTTTCATGACAAGATAAAATCGGTCACTCGTGGTTATGGATCGATGGATTATGAGCCAGCTGGTTACCGAGCTGAGAAGCTTGTGAAGCTTGAGATGCTTGTCAATGGTGACCCTGTGGATGCCTTTTCTAGTATTGTTCATCGTGATAAAGCCGAGTCACGTGGGAGGGCTCTTGCAACCAAGCTCAAAGAGGTGATCCCGGTTCAACTTTACCAGGTAGCTATTCAAGCAACGATTGGTGGAAAGATTGTCGCTCGGGAAAGTGTTAGTGCCATGAGAAAAAATGTGATTGCCAAATGCTACGGTGGGGATATTACCCGCAAGCGAAAACTTCTTGAAAAACAAAAAGAAGGTAAAAAAAGAATGAAAGCCATCGGCTCGGTCAATATCCCACAAGAGGCTTTTATCCAAGTTTTGAGAACAGGATAATTTTTTTTGAACGAAATGAATAAAGAATTGTCCAAAAATTACCTTCATCTTTTATTACTCTATTTTTTATTAACTTTTCATGAAAAATTACTTTTTTTTTAAGCTTCTTAGTAGCCCTCATTAATTTAACCCGGATATTTCATACTGATCGTGACGAGGAGGCCACGAAGGCTGATGGGGTAAGGCGGACGAGCATTTTGATACCGGGCTGTATGTGTACATACTGTCCAAATCAAAATGTGAGTCTAACGCAGCATCCATCTGGCTTCCCGGCTTACGCAGTAGATTAGTATGAAATATCCGGGTTAATTAAGAATTAAACGCTGCAACCTGATCCAAGATAACTTCTGCCATCATGGGCTCAGTTCCAATAGCGCTGGTGTAGTAGAGCCTCTTGCCATGGAGGTCATAAGGGTTCCGACGAAAGACTTCGGATTGACTCGCTGCAGGACCAGTCTCCTTCTCAATACCCAGGAGCACTGGAATATCTTGGTAGCTATGAAGTCCATCACTGATGAAAAAAGGAACCACAACAACATTTGGTTGTGTGGCCATCGTCCCCCAATTATTAATGAGTGGGGGCTCTTCCATGTAGGCAGAGAGAACTTCACCATAGAGATTCATTTCTTGAATATAAGAAACTTGATCTCTTGCGGCTTTGGCTGAATTGGCATCAAGATTGGTACCATGACCTACAATAAAAAGAGTGATCTCCTCTAAAGGTACATTTGGAGCTGTTTCCTGAGCTCTTTTTAAAATCACTTCTGTCATGGAAGGATGAGTTCCCACAGGATCGCAATAATAAAGACGTTGCGTATCACGTAATGTGATTTTTCCAGTAAGCTCTAATTCCCGAGGGATGACCTTCTGCGTAAAGTATCCTTCGCTAATAAAATTGGGCACAATAAAAACCTCAGGTGTGGTGATACCGTAGAGGACTTCACGCATTGAGGGTTCTTCCTTCCAAAAAGCACAGCGTACTTCACTGAAGAGACCACGTTTTCTAATAGAATCTGCATGCAGCTGTGTTGGCTCCGAAGAATCCTCATTGGTGGTCGAGCCATGG
Source organism: Chthoniobacterales bacterium (assembly GCA_021733705.1). Taxonomy (GTDB): domain Bacteria; phylum Verrucomicrobiota; class Verrucomicrobiia; order Chthoniobacterales; family UBA6821; genus CAIWMF01. The sequence continues at coordinate 5,363 of JAIPKF010000038.1, read as the reverse complement.
CCGATGATGACAAGCGTTGTATTAGGATACATTTTCATAAAAAGTGATTAATAACGTTGTTCCTTCAATACCTCTTCAATGGCTTCATGAAGTTCCTTGGAGCCTGTCCCATCAAGCTTTCGGTCAATTTCTTCCAAGCGATGAATGAGGTCAACCACTTCTTTGCGAGCATAGGGGCCACCAGCAGCTTGGCAAAAATGAGTACGACATCCAAAAGGACGTCCCTCATAAATAAGACATCGAGATGTTCTTGGGTGAAGGAGCTTGCAAGCACCATCAGTTCTTTTGGGGAGTTCTTTACGTCCCGTGTTACGAACTGCTTTGGCAGCTACAAGCGCCTCTCCACGGGTTAGAAAGGGAGTCTCTCCTGTTTGAAGGAAGTGGCAACATCCTGTATTTAAGATGCACTGACGTTCAATGGGACGTGTTGCTAGCTCTTTGTAGATTGTTTCAACTTCTGCAATGCCAGCACTCTTTTCATAGTAGGGGGTCATTTTTTTAGCACGATGCATAGTGATCGATTCTATTTTATTAAAAAGAAATGAAAAAGGAATATTCGTATGATTCAACAAGTCTTGTGATTTCTTTTCGTTTTATTAGACTCCTTGGATGCGATTATTAAAAAATATCTCTTTCTTGTTTTTTCTTTTTTCTGCTCTTTTTTTAAGCAGCTGTGTGCATCTCAATACTCCGTACGACCAACCCGCTTTCAAACCACATGATCCCTCTAAAGTAGCCGTTAAGGTTTCTCTTCAACGACAAATGATTTATGTCATGGAGGGAAAACGTCCACTTCTAGTTACTGCTTGTTGTGTTGGTATTCCAAGCAAGCCAACACCCAAGGGTAACTTTGAGGTCACCCGCAAAGAGCGTAACAAACGCTCTGGTAGCTATGGTTTTTCACTTTTCCATAACCAGATCACTCCAGTTGAAGCTGGTCATGGTTCAGGGCGCTATGTGGGATATCCCATGCCCTATTGGGTTGAATTTGCACCAGGTTATGGTTTCCACCAAGGTTGGGTTTGGCCTGTTCCAAGAAGTCACGGATGCATTCGTATTCATTCCAATGATGCAGGAAAATTTTATGAACTCGTGAGAATTGGAACACCTATTAAGATTGCAACGATGCAGCCTGAAGATGCTACTTTAGGAGCAAAGTTCAAACGTCCTACTGACTATAATAGTCCTGACCAACCTGCTCCAATGCTTGTTTCTCCTCATTATTTTGAACAATTGAAGAAGGTTTTTTTAAAGAGTGACGGTTAGTACAGATTCCTCTCACTTATTACTTCATGCCTTCCTCTTCTCAACGCCTTAACTTACGTACTCCAGAGGTAATGCTCGAAGTGCAGGCTAAGGTGGAGCAACATTATCGTAGTTCCCTTGTGGAGAAAGTTCGTGCACAAGGAGGATTATTTCAACAAGGTCAGACACAGATCTATTTGGCAAAGCAGTTTGGATTTTGCTATGGAGTAGAAAGAGCGATTGATCTCGCCTATGCCGCACGAAAGGTCTTTCCAAACGAGCGTCTTTTTTTGGTAGGAGAAATTATTCATAATCCCGAAGTGAATGCCCAAATTGCTGCTCTTGGAATTCAAAATCTTTTAGAAGGGGGAGGCACTGCTGCTATCGATCGTTTGCAACCTAATGATGTGGTAATTCTGCCTGCTTTTGGTACAGAAATTGTGATGTTGGAAAAAATTAAGGCTCGTGGTTCCCGTATTGTAGATACCACTTGTGGAGATGTGATGAGTGTTTGGAAGAGAGTGAAACAAAATGCATTTGAGGAAGTAACCTCCATTATTCATGGCAAAGCCTCCCATGAAGAGACGAAAGCTACTGCCTCTCGTGCACTCGGTACAGGGAAGGGGCATTATCTTATTCTTCTTAATTTAGAAGAGACTGATTTTGTCGTAAAGTATCTCACTCAGGGAGGAGATCGGGATCAGTTCTTAAACAAATTTCAAGGAGCTCTTTCAGAGGGCTTTGATCCAGAATTACATTTAGCACGTATAGGAGTCGCTAATCAAACCACCATGCTGCGCGCAGAAACAGAGGAAGTCCAACGGCGACTCCGATCTGCAATTGAAGAACGTGATGGAAATACAAATAATTTCCGTTTTTTTGACACGATTTGTGGAGCTACTCAGGAGCGGCAAGAAGCTCTCCTTGATTTGCTCAAACGTCCTCTCGATTTTTTACTCGTCGTGGGGGGATATAATAGTTCTAATACAACACACCTTGCAGAAATAGGAGAAAAAAATCTCCCTACCTATTTTGTACGAAACCAAGAATGTTTAGAGAGTTTAACGCGCTTAAGACACTATGATTTTCATCATCATCAGGAGATCACACTCAATAATGATTGGATGATAAAATCACCTCAAGAGTCTATTTCAATAGGGATTACGGCTGGAGCCTCCTGTCCTAATAATTTAATTGAGGAGGTGATGATGCGACTTTTAGACTTGCGTGAGGGGTCCATTGGTCAAGGCCTGATAGTTCCTAGTTGATAATTACAAGCCTCGTAATTAGCTTTCCTTCGCAATGCCAAAACCAATTTTACTCAACATTTTTCTTGTTGTATTGCTTTTAGGGATACTCCCTTGTTGTATGGTGGGTCCTAATTACTCTGTGCCCGCTTCAAAGGTGGAAAAAAATTGGGTAGAACATAAAGCTGTCTCTAGTAAGCCCTACGGCGAGGCTGAAGTTTTTTGGTGGAAGAGTTTTAATGATCCGATTTTAGTTCAGCTTATAGAAATTGCTTACGAACATAATCCCAACCTGCAATCCGTTGGAGTTAGTATTTTGAAGGAGCGTGCCTTGTTGAATCGTTCTATTGGAAATCTCTTGCCCCAGCAGCAAGGTGTTTCAGGCTCTTATAACTACAGTTATATTCCACAAACGAGTAGTTTTAGTCAAAATGGGACAGCGAATGCATTGCTCAATGCCATTGCTGGTACAAACAGTACAACCTCCGCTGGGCCTTTCTTTATTTCTAATCAATATTTTTTCAGCTCTTCTTGGGAAATCGATCTCTGGGGTAAATATCGACGTCAGATCGAATCTGATAAAAATGACTACCTTGCTGCAGTTGCCTCTTATGATGATGCCTTAGTTTCATTAATTGGAGATGTAGCACAAAACTATGTCTCTATTCGCACGTATGAAGAAAAGATTCGTATTACCAATGAAAATGTGAAGCTGCAGCAAGAAAGCCTTCGTATTGCAACAGCCCGTTTTCATGGTGGTCAAGTCAGTCTTTTAGATGTGACTCAAGCACAAACAGAACTTTCAACAACTGAGTCCCAAATACCGCAACTCGAAAATGGGATGCAACAGAATAAAAATGCACTAGCTGTTCTCCTAGGGAGACCACCAAATGAAGTGAATGCTTTATTGAAACCAGGAAAAATCCCTGCTGTTCCCTCTTCACTTGTGGCAGGTATTCCCAACGATCTCTTACGCCGTCGTCCTGATGTTCGTGAAGCAGGCTTTAAAGCAGCTTCTAAATGTGCACTTATTGGTGTTCAAATCACGAACCTACTTCCTGCTTTTTCCCTCTCAGGTTCTTTTGGAGCCACTTCTAGCGATATTTATGGGTCACAACTGACGAATATTTTTAATTGGCAAAATTCTTTGGTCAATGCTGCTAGTGGTTTCACGATGCCAATTTTTAATTATGGACGGCTGGTGAATCAAGTAAGAGTTGCCGATGCCAGTTTTCAAGAAGCTATTTTAAAATATCAAAACACAGTGCTTCATGCCCAAAAAGAGGTTGAAGATGGTCTCTCAACTTATTACCACGGACGCGAAAGCATGTGTTTTTTGTCAGATGCCGTTAAAGCAGCTAAGCAATCTACCAAATTAGCAATGATACGTTATATTCAAGGACAGGCTATTTACACGACTGTCCTTACGGCACAACAACAACAACTTTCAGTGGAAAATTCCTATGTTTCTCAGCAGGGAAGTACCATTGCTGGTGTTGTCTCAACCTACCGTGCATTAGGAGGTGGTTGGCAACTTCGCAATGGACATGATGTTATTTCAGAAAAAGTGAAAAAAGAGATGGCGGATCGTACTAATTGGGGGCGAATGCTTGCTGAAAAAAATCATCTTCCTCGTGTCTCTCCTGAAGATCGTCCTGCCAATGCTATTCCTAAAAATCATCCTCTTTGGAACCTCATTAATATCAATAAATAATTATGAAATATTCTCTGATTTTTATATTTCTTCTCGGACTTTTAGTAAGTGCATGTAGTAAAAAAAATAATTTTCAACATCAAGCTCCAGAAGTAACGGTGGCCATTCCTGTTAAAGAAATGGTGACGAAATATGATGACAATACTGGGACAATAGCTGCCACTCAACAGATTAACCTTGTTGCACGTGTGGAAGGGTTTCTGGAGTCGATTAATTTTAATGACGGACAACGTGTTAAGAAAGGAGATCTCCTTTTTGTCATTCAGCAAAACAGTTATATTGAAAAAGTCAAACGTGCTCAAGCAACACTCGATTATGAAAATTCTGAATATCAACGTCAACTCAGCATGCTCAAAGAAAATGCTACTTCACAAGCCGAAGTGGAACAATACCTCTCTCGAGTTCAAGTATCAAAAGCTGATTTGGAATTAGCAAAAATTAATTTAAGCTACACCGAAGTGAGAGCCCCTTTTGATGGTCTTTTAGGAGCACATCAGGTTGATGTTGGTTCTCTCGTGGGATCGAATCCAACAAACCCGACTCTTCTTGTCTCTTTAGAAGCTATTATTCCAGTCTACGTAAATTTTAATATTAATATGCGTGATGCGCTTGTATTACGGGAAGATCTCAAAAAATTAGGACAAGGAACTAAAGATGTGGTTGGAACACTCCCAGTCTACGTGGCTCTTTCTAATGAAGAGGGCTTTCCTCATCAAGGGGTTCTTGATTTTGTAAATAATAGTCTCGATACGTCAACAGGGACGGTTCAAGTACGAGCAATTTTTCCTAATGAAGATTTAGCCTTGATTCCTGGATTTTTTGTTACTGTTCGAGTGCCGATAGGCCCTCCTTTTTTAGCATTAACTGTTCCTAATGCTATTATTCAAAGTGATCAAGCAGGGGAATTTGTTTTCACGGTGAATAAAAAAAATATTGTAGAGCGCCATGATCTTCTCTTAGGACCACAAAAGGGGGCCTCTCGAGCTGTTTTAAAAGGCCTCACTGAAAATGATCGTGTTATTATTGCTGGAATTAATCGTGTCAAAGTGGGAATTCCAGTAAAACCATCAGTAGCTAATAAAAAGAAGTAGCTAGCCCGGATATTTCATACCAATCACCTACGGAAGCCGGGAAGCCAGATGGATGCTGCGTTGAGC
>JAIPKF010000037.1 GCA_021733705.1 Chthoniobacterales bacterium | reverse complement strand
TGATCGCCTCAACCCGCTGCAGCTCATTTCTGTTTACCGCAGTCGATGGAAGATTAGCGCCCCCTGGCAACATGCCAAGAAGATTCTCAAGAGGACCCATACGACGCATCATTTTTAATTGGCTTAAAAAATCATTAAAATCTAACAATCCCATTTTCATCTTTTTTTCCATTCGCTCCATCTCGTCCATTTCAAGAGCCTCTGAAGCTTTTTCAACTAAACTAATAACATCTCCCATTCCGAGAATTCTCCCTGCCAAACGATCAGGATAAAAAGGTTCCCATTGATCTAATTTTTCTCCCGTTCCAGAAAATTTAATCGGTTGGCCAGTCACAGAACGCAATGAAAGAGCTGCTCCGCCACGAGCATCACCATCAAGTTTTGTTAAAACCAGACCTGTTATTCCAAGGCTCGAGTGAAAACGTTCAGCAACACTCACTGCCTGTTGACCGGTTGCAGCATCACACACAAGCAAGATTTCTTGTGGCTGAAGAAACTCTTTCAGTTTTTTTAATTCATCAATGAGGGATTCATCAATTTCGCGTCGTCCAGCTGTATCATAAATAGTAATAGTCCCCCTCTGGTCATGAGACCAATCTACGGCTTCACGAGCAACAGCTAAGAGATTCGAGGATCCTATCTGAGGGCGAAATACGGGAACTTCAATTTGCTCCCCCAAGAAGGCCAATTGCTCTATTGCTGCGGGTCTTACGAGGTCCAGAGCTGCAAGAAGTGGTTTCTGACCTTGTGTTTTAAGCCAGCATGCTAATTTAGCAGAAGAGGTTGTTTTACCAGCTCCATTAAGTCCAACCATTAAAATACGTGTCGATGAAGTCAAAGCCAGTGGTGCAGCATCACCTCCCAATAACAATGTTAATTCATCATGAAATATTTTAATGATCTGTTGGCCAGGAGTAATACTTTGGAGCACCTCTTGACCCAGCGCCTTTTCTTTTACTTTCGCAATAAAATCTTTGGTAACTTGAAAATGAACATCGGCGTCTAACAAGGCTAAACGGACTTCGCGAAGTGCCTCATTGATATTCTCCTCAGTAATACGACCATGACCACGAAGATTTTTGAACGTTTTTTGAAGTTGTTGAGAAAGTGTAGAAAACATAAATATTAATATTCTTAGATAATAGAGTTAGAAATTATAGCGTTATTTGCTCACAGCAAAAATTTTCGCAACGATACAGTACTGCTTTTCCCTCCTCAGGTTTCATCTCACTGAGTTCCACCTTACGTGCTGCCAGCCATTCTTGACCGACATCTCCTTCAGCAAGCATCACGATTTGCTCAGGATGAAAACCTTTTCGTGCTTTAACAAGAAGAAGCTGAGTGTCAGCCCATGCGAGCTCCCCAGCAACGACCAACTGCCTTAAGGGAGTTAATGAGTACCACAGGGCTACTAGGAGCTGAGGTAATGCAGTCGGCATTCCCTCGAGGGATAGGGACGAGAGATTAAAAATTTCCTCTGCTTTCTGCATTGCAGAAGAATCATGAAGCATCCTTGAGAAACGAAGTTGATTCAGTGCAGCCACTGAATTTGCAGAAGGCTCCGCACCGTCATAGTCCTCTTTAATACGCAACAGTAAGTGAGGATCCCCTTCAGGACTACTAAAATAGCCCCCGTGGTCAGCATCCCAGAAAAGAGCATCCATTTTCTTTTGCAATGTCTTAGCCCATTGCAACCAAGTTATATCAAAGGTTGCTTCGTAGAGATCGAGCAATCCTTGAATTAAGAAGGCATAATCCTCAGCAAAACCTTGTTCTCCTATTTGGCCTTGGCGCCAGCTTCGGCTGAGCTCTTGAGATGCAGCATTGTAGAGATGTTTGCGAATAAAAAGAGCAGCATGCAGTGCCGTATCAGTATAATCTTGAGAATCGAATGCAGCTCCTGCGCGGGCGTAAGCTGAAATCATCAATCCATTCCAAGCTGTTAAGATTTTATCATCCCGAAGGGGCCGAAGCCGTTTTTCTCTAGCTTGAAAAAGTTTTTTTTGAGCACAAGCAAGCAATTCTTTGTTTTCATCAATCTGATTCTGATCTTCATGCAAGATCAAAATATTTTTTCCCTGCAACTCCCCATGAGGGTCGAGCTCTTTAGGAACATTTCCCTCCTCGCTTAATTTATAGTATTGCTTCATGAGAGAGAACTCTTCAGGAGTAAGAAGAATCTCGATTTCCTTCATTGACCAAACATAAAAAGCCCCCTCACTTTTAATACCCATTGAGTTGATGCTATCGGCATCCTCAGCACAGTAAAAACCACCTTCATGAGAAGCCATATCACGTTTGACATAGGATAAAATGGAATGAACGACCTCAGCATACTCATGAGCACTGAAACTGAACTCGTTCTTAGGATATTCTAAATAAGATGAAGAGGAGGGGGTCGATCGATCCAACTTTGGAACACCACAATCATTTGCTATCTTATTAGAATCAAATGAGAGGATTTGATAAGCTTCCAGATAGGCCATGGCGAGCTGTGCCTGATCATAGAGCATTTTTTCGAAATGAGGTACCTGCCAGAAGCGATCTACCGAATAACGATGAAAACCACCTCCTAGCTGATCATGAAGGCCTCCAGAAGCCATCTTGCGAAGTGTATACAATGCCATTTGGCAGGCATGCTCTCCTTGTTCATTCTGATGAGTATGGGCATAACGCAGTAAAAAAAAGAGTACTGAAGGTCGTGGAAATTTGGGTGCCATACCAAAGCCTCCCCAAGCTGCATCAAAGCTTTTAGAAAATTGCTCATAAGCACGCTGCAAAGGAATCTCTTTTTCTATAACAGAGAGAGCCGATTCCTTTTTTACTGATTGTTCTAAAACTTGCATTGTACGGATTGCCTCTTCTTCTAGTTGCTTTCGATTTTCTTTCCATAGTTGCGCTAACTGAAGAAGCACCGAGGGAAATCCAATTCGTCCGGAGGCATTTTGAGGTGGAAAATAGGTCCCTCCAAAAAATGGTTTAAGTTCTGGAGTTAACCAAACACTCATTGGCCACCCTCCCCCACCCGTGAAAGCCTGCACGTAAGTCATGTAGAGACGATCCACATCAGGACGCTCCTCACGGTCGACTTTGATACAAATAAAATGTGTGTTGAGAATCACTGCAATCTCTCGATTTTCAAATGATTCATGAGCCATTACATGGCACCAATGACAGGTCGAATATCCAATCGACAAAAAAATCGGCTTCTGCTCCAAGCGCGCTCGGGTAAAGGCTTCCTCCCCCCACGGATACCATTCCACAGGATTAGAAGAGTGCTCCTGCAAGTAAAGAGAGGAGGAGTCAATGAGGTGGTTCATAGAGAGTAAAGGATCATGAGTTTTTAAAGATCAAAAAAAAACCGAATATTTCATACCAATCACGCACGGAGACTACAAAAGCTTATGGGGCATGGTAGAGGAGTATTGTGACGCCGAGCTCTCTGGGTAGATCCCTCGCCAAGTCAAAACACGAGTCTAACGCAGTAATGATGAGCTTTCCAGAAGCCTTAATAGATTTAGTGTAAAATATTCGGGTGAGATGTAGCGCTACTCTTTACTTCTTTGGAAACGGCAATCCCAGTTTCGTATAGACCTTCGGAGTTGCAATGCGGCCTTGCGGGCTCCGTTGGAGATAGCCCTGCATGATCAAGTAGGGTTCATGAACTTCTTCGAGTGTCCCTGCTTCTTCTCCCACTGCTACAGCCAAGGAATGAAGACCCACAGGCCCTCCTCCAAATTTATGAACAATAGCCTCAAGAATACGCTTATCCATTTCATCAAATCCTTCCTCATCGATATCGAGCATTGTAAGGGCCTGAGAAGCTGATTCTTGATTAATTACTCCATGAGCGCGTACTTGAGCAAAGTCACGTACCCAACGTAATAAATTATTAGCAATACGTGGAGTACCACGAGAACGACGCGCAATTTCAAGTCCCCCTGCATCGTCAATAGAAACATCAAGAAGTCGAGCTGTTCGCATGACAATTGTCTTTAATTCTGAAGCTTCATAATAGTCGAGACGACAATTCATCCCAAAGCGGGATCGCAATGGAGAGCTAATCATTCCAGCACGTGTAGTAGCTCCAATGAGCGTAAAGCGGGCAAGATTGAGACGAACACTTCGGGCATTGGGACCCTGATCAATCATAATATCGACACAAAAGTCCTCCATGGCAGGATAAAGATATTCTTCAATAACCGGTTGAAGACGATGGATCTCATCGATAAACAAAATACCGCCTCGAGGCATCGTGGTTAATAAACCGGCAAGATCTCCAGCTTTTTCAATAGCAGGGCCACTCGTGGTTTTTACCTCTGCTCCCATCGCATTTCCAAGAATATAGGCTAACGTTGTTTTCCCAAGACCAGGGGGACCGCTTAGTAAAATATGCTGTAAAGTATCTCCTCGCTGAGAAGAGGCTTCAACTAATAGTTGCAAACGCTCGACTGCCCGAGCCTGACCACAAAACTCTCCAAAAAGAGGAGGTCTTAAGGAGACATCAAAGGGGCTATCAAGTGGTTCCGATTTTAAATTGTACGAAATAGTTTCAGTAGACATGAAGAAGTAATCTTTATTTGGGAGAGAAGATCATAAAAGGATCTTTTTTTATTGGAGCATTGTATCACAAAGTACTTCCTTGACCCATTGTGCATACTCGGAATCAACTGACATTGGTTCGAACGCCATAATCTCTGGCACTGAGTATGGATGAAGTTCTTTTAATCTTTGCATGCATTTTTCGACACAATGATGAGAAGTTTTGAGTAGAACCATTACTTCTTCAACTTCCTTAAGCTTTTTTTGCCAACAATAGATTGAGGTAGCTTTAGGAAGAATGGTACCACACGCAACACACTGTTCTTCAACTAAAGAGCGAACCACAGCGATCGCTTGAGTCTCATCAGAAAAGGAAGTGAGGAGAAGAGCAATCGAGGTTTTCATTTAAGATGGGGAAAAATTAAAATAGTAATTTAATGGCATCTAGCAATGATAAAACAAGATCGAAAGTGTAACCACTATCGGTCATCCAATCCATGAGAAAAGAGCAGAGTGTGAGTAGTAGTACTACAGAAAAAGAAATCTCTAATGAAAAACAGAGTGCTAACAAAGGAATTTCTTGAAGAGCTATTGCAAACAGCAGTGGCCCTAGGGTCAAAAGAATCATAGAGCAAATCGCTCCTCCTAACATCAAGACCAGTGTACTAACGTCGACAAAAAACAAACCCCACTGAATGATGTCACAAATGGTTTTTAAATCATGATTCTTATCTTTTAATAATGTGCGAGTTGTTTTCAGTGTTGTGTGATGAGAAAGCAGTTTCGTATTTGGAAAATCGTGCCCAAGTCTTGCAATACGAAATCCAATACTATTATTACCGAGTGCTACTTCAGGTGTACCATAGGTCTTAGCAGGATAGGTACGTTGAGATTCCTCGTATGATTGAGACGCCCAAGATGGACCGCGAGTCATTGGAATAAGATTTTTTGAATAAGCACTATGACTTTTCGTGATCCATTCGGCTACATTACCTCCCATATCGCAGGTACCATATGATACTTGAGATTTCTCATAAAAGTCAAAGGGCTGCAGCCCGGGGTACATGAGAGGGAGTCTCGCAATATTGGAATAACAAGCTTCTGCCTCCACAATCATGTTTGTTGGATCTCCGTTATTGGGAGGAAGATCGTGTTGTGTGGGATAGAGCCAATACTTATTATGAAGCCCTCCTCCAGCATAGTAAGCTGCTTTTATCCATTGATCTTCACTGGGCAAAAAATAGAGAGCCTCTTTATTTGCAACAGCCCCTTCTTCTCCATTATCTAATTGATAAAAGCTATAGGCTCCATCCTCAATACTTGCCTCGACAAGATCCTCTCCCTGCAGTTGGTTGGGCTGGCCATTTTGCAACCAGTTACAAAATCGCAAAGCGTTATAGTAACTGACATATGTCATTGGATAACGTTCTTTACCAGCAATGGGAAGGTAATGATAGAACCCATTATCACTTAACGAACGTTCGATAGAAGCAGCGACGGGATCCTTACTCATTCTTTCATCATAAAGACCATGAAGATCCTTTTTAGAAGCTACAGCATTGAGAAAAACAGACCACTCTGCCACAGTCACCTCGTATTTGCCTATTTCATACGGCATATTAACAGCCCCTAAATGAGTGTTAGTGTCAGCACTGTTACCTGGATCCCCTACAGGAACACAAGTGATGCTCAGAGGCTCAGGATCTTGTGTATCTTTTTCTGGATCATGTAGACTTTCTGTCAAACCGTTGCTGATCATCACTAACCCGGATATTTCATACTGGTTGGTCGCGAGGCGCCGCGAATCCTGATGCAGACAAGGAAGGTGATGGATTGCGACGACGGCTGTATGTTTCATACCGCCCGAGGAGCAATTCGAAGCTGACGCAGTATCCATCGGGTCTTCGCAAGCCGCAGCAGAATCGGTATAAAATATGAGGACTAACGTACTCAGAAGTAAAAAAAAATTCTGTAGGGAGGTCTTCAAATCCTCGACAGATTAATTGATTTTCATGAAATTTCCATTTTTATCTCTCCAGTAATGCTGAAGTATGATGAAATCACACTAGAAAACGATGAGCTTGAATAACTTTATTGATCTCATCAAAGGGACAACTCTTAATAAATCGTTTCTTCTTTGCAAAAATTGCCATTCATTTTTGAAGTATATTGATTAAAAACAAAGAGCTAACCCGGATATTTCATACTGGTTGGTCGCGAGGCGCCGCGAATCCTGATGCAGACAAGGAAGGTGATGGATTGCCACGACGGCTGTATGTTTCATACTGCCCGAGGAGCAATTCGAAGCTGACGCAGTATCCGTCAGGTGTTCGCAAGCCGCAGCAGAATCAGTATGAAATATCCGGGCTAAATAGCCGCTTCATCACAAACACAATTCACTACTTTAAAAAGTTTCAATTTCTTCATGAATCCACAGGCTCTAAATAAGGGTGACCACGGGAGTAGGCATTGTAAAGCAACGTTGCTTTACAAATACTTTCCTCTCATTCTGATCCTTTTTGCCCTTTGCTATTATGGCTCCTACTATCGTTGCAGTCTTTATCCCTCTGGAGAAGGAGGTGTAGAGGGAGTGACAGCATTGCGCTTACTTTCAGGAAAAACCCCCATTATCGATGTTGCGCTGAATTACAATGTTCTTTGGTTCTATCCTATTGTCTGGCTTTTTAAAATTGTCGGTCCCAGTTACACTGCTCTGAGGATATTCTTTTTTGTGATCGCTACTATCACGGGATTGCTAGCCTTTTTTATTGTTAAAAAATCAACACATTTTCAGTGGCTTGCTTTATTAGCAGGAATTTTGGCACTCCTCTTACCAGGTCAATTGTTCCGAAACTACATGGCCTTCGTGGTTATGATGAATATGTTTTTATTTTTAAAAACGTTCACCCTTCCATGTCACAGCCTGAAGAAACATCTCCTTTGGATGTTTACCACCGGCTGTTCATTAGGAATCACCTTTTTAATTCGGATCGATTTAGGTTTTTTTTTAAGCTCTCTTTTTCTAGGCATTCTTCTTCTTTATCCGTGGATAAGAAACGAACAATCAGAATATTTTTCCTTTAAAAAACGTTTCTTTCTTGCTCTCGCTGCTCTCTCTTTAGGTCTCATCGGATTTTTGCTGACTCATATACCGATATACTTCCATGCAGAAAAAAAAGGGTTTGTTGTTCCTTTTATCACGCAATACGGGCAATGGCCGCGGATGATAGTAAGTCAAGGAACCCATCTGCTCACAACGATCTTAGAGAATCATGGATCCACTCGCTCCACGGCAACCTATCTCTCAACACCTAAGGTTTCGACAATCGAAGGTGCTCCGATAAAAAGCAACCTTCTGCGTCCCTCGTTAGATTCAGTCACTATTCGAGAACGTATAACAACATTGAATATTTATCTTCCTATTATTTGTATAGGACTACTCCTTGCCATCATTGTTCTCCTTTTCTTTCTTGGCGTAAGAAAAAAAGACAGCTACTTGAGTCATCGAGGATGGGTTTTCATCGTGATGCTCGGTTGCTCCCTCACTCTTTTTCCCCAATATTTTTTTTGGCGTCCCGACATGGTTCATTTGAGTGAATTCATGGTTCCCATGACAACAACGCTTCTAGTAGCTCTATTTTTTGTTTGGGAAATGAGAAAAAAAATTGTGTTTATTTTTCAGCCCTTGATATGGACTTTTTTATTTTTTTCAATACTCGATCTCACTCTCTATTTCATCAATGGCTCACAGTCTCAATCAACTGGAGGAATCGCTATTAGCCAAGGGAGAAAAAAAGAATTTATTGGAGCTAATGGAGTACATGTAAAACTGGCCCCTCATGAGTTTGAGGAAGCTTCAGCCATTGCACAAAGTATTTTGAAGCATTCTAAACCAGGCGAATATGTCCTTTGTTTTCCTTATAATCCCGAAATTAATTTTATGACAGACCGTCCCTCCTACCGTCGCGACCTTTATTGCGATGATATGACCGCTTCCTCTAAATTTGATGAAAACACGATTGCAGAAATTGAATGCCACCAACCTGCAGTGATTGTCATCACTGATTGGCCCATTAACGGAACGGAACATTCACGTTTTAGTAATTGGGCTAATACCACCTATCGCTATATCCAAAGCCATTACCAAGCTGATTATGAAAATGGCATTATTCATGTTTTTGTGCGTCCAACACTGTAAATATTTTCCTAAAAATAATGAAACAGCGTTGGAACCACATTTTTTTTCTTCATGGGAGAGTAACTCCAAGTTTACTGCAACAACATCTCCCTTTTGAATTAGATCTTCTAGATGGAATGGCTATTCTTTCTATTGTTCCTTTTAAAATGGATTTGATTCGACTCTGGAATCTTCCTCCAGTCCCTCTCTTTTCTCATTTATGGGAAATTAATCTCCGAACTTATGTTACGGTTGCTGGAAAACCCGGCGTCTATTTTTTTACTCTTGATACTGATAGTGCGCTGGGTTGTTGGATTGCTAATCACTTCTTTCATCTTCCCTATCGACTAGCAAAAATAAAAACTCATCTCAGTGATGGAAACTTCTACTTTGAGAGTCAACGCTCCCTAGATACTGATCGTGGCGAGAAGTCTGCGAATGCTAATGGGGCCAGGAAGGAGAGCGTTTTGACGCCGGGCTCCATGTACTCATACTGCCCAAGTCAAAATGCAAGTCTAACACAGCATCCATCTGGCTTACCGGATTCCGCAGGTGATTGGCATGAAATATCGGGGATAGCCTCTTTTAAAACCTCATTTCATATAACTGGACGCAAAAAGAAAAAAACTATTTTAGATACATGGACTACAGACCGAGATCGCCTCTTCACTCTCAAACGAGGAGAGATCTATGAAGGGAGAGTACACCATGACTCTTGGCCTTTAGAAGAGGTAGACAACCTCATCTTTGAGGATCATTTCTCCACTCAAATTCCCATCGAATGCCACTTTGATCCTCAAGAATCGAGTTATGCTCCTGTACTCAACGTAGGTTTTGAACCATTTAAAAAAGTAAGTAAGAGTTCTTTTATTTAACCGGTATATTTCATACTGGTTCGTCGCGAGGCGCCGCGAATCCTGATGCAGAAACCACCTGCGGTCGGGAGACCGCGGGGGAGACTGCCCTGGCTTTAGGGGGCAGCCCTGAAAGGGCGAGACGAGCGGGAGCGAGCGAGTCAACGAAGGTGATGGATTGCGACAACGGCTGTATGTTTCATACTGCCCGAGGAGCAATTCGAAGCTGACGCAGTATCCATCAGGTGTTCACAAACCGCAGCAGAATCGGGATGAAATAGGCGGGTTAACCCGGATATTTCATACTGATCGTGACGAGGAGACCGCGAAGGCTGATGGGGTAAGGCAGACGAGCATTTTGATACAGGGCTGTATGTGTACATACTGTCCAAATCAAAATGAGAGTCTAACGCAGCATCCATCTGGCTTCCCGGCCTCCGCAGTAGATTAGTATGAAATATCCGGGTTAAGACCAATTTGGGGGCAAAAACCACGATTGTGGTTTGCCGACATGACAGTGGAGAGAGCGACTGATACTATTACAAAAAATAGCACTCATCCAAAAAAGAAGACGTGGTATAAAACTCATAAACGATCTAATTGTTGTAATCTGGATCCTAATGTTGGAATGGGATGAAAAACAGTTTCTATTAAGGGTGAAGTCTGATGCTCACTACTATTGAGAATTTGTAATTTTTTTAATAAGTCCGTGTACTCCTTTTTATCAACACCATGGTTAATGACCAGGGAATCGGCAACGAGGTGTTTTTTTCTTGAGTAGGAAGGCAGGATAAAGAGAGCTAAAAAAAACCAACTACTTAGTAGAGAAATAGACAAAAACCAGCGACTCCAAAAAAGAGGCAGTTCTATACGAAGAGTCAGGTAGCAAGCCGCAACAAGACCCAAAAGACAATATGTCACGGAATAGAAAAAATGTTTTCTCATTTCTTGAGAGCTGATCATCGTTTCATCTCTCCATATAAGAAGCGCTAATTCTCTTGGTGTGAGTAATACTACTGAAGCTGAACTAATCATATAGCGTCGTTGAGTACCCCATCCAATACTACCACCATTAACACTAACACCATCTTCACTCTCGTAAAAATAGAGCCTCTCTTCTTCCATCATTTTTTTGAGCCCGAGTGGAAAAAGCTCTTGTGCTAATTGAGAGAGATATTCATGACTCAAGGGATACGGTTTTTTTAATGCAGAAGGGATTAAAAAGAAATGCCAGCGTTGGACTACTACTGCAGCAACGATCAATAAAAGTATAGCAATGCTAAAACCATAGGAGGCTTTATAGACCACGAGGGCTAAGAGAGAACCACCTGTTATTTGCAGAATAATAAATACAGAGGAGCCGGCGAGCCATTGAAACATCCACTTTTTTGAAGAATAAGAATAGCGTCCTGCTTTTTTTTCTAAGACAAAGCCACTTAAAAAATCGACTGGTCCGTTAATGAGAGAAACAAAGCAAAAATAACTTAGGATCGTTAAAAAAATAGTTCCAAGCGAGTCTGCAGGAAAGGATATTACCCTAAAAGCAATTAGAAAAAAGATAGCCCAAGGTATAAACAAATTAAAACCAATGGAGGTAATGCCACACCAAACTCTGATTTTAGGATAAAAATTACACATTAAATAAGATAAATTCATGAAAAAATAAAATTTTATAGTTAAGCCTCATATTTTATACCAATCACCTACGGAATCCGGGTTAACCCGCATATTTCATACTAATCTACTACGGAAGCCGGGAAGCCAGATGGATGCTGCGTTAG
>JAIPKF010000036.1 GCA_021733705.1 Chthoniobacterales bacterium | reverse complement strand
AAGCCAGATGGATGCTGCGTTAGACTCACATTTTGATTTGGACAGTATGTACACATACAGCCCTACATCAAAATGCTCGCCTGCCTTGCCCCATCAGCCTTCACGGCCTCCTCGTCACGATCAGTATGAAATATGCGGGCTAGCCCGCATATTTTAAAACTAACTATTTCTTATGAGTGGCATACCAAACAGTAGTGTATCCTTAAGTGCTATGGAGGTTTCTGCAGCCTCTACTAACACTCCTTCTTCAGCTAAGGAGAATTCATTGCAGGCGCCATCGAATCAATCTTTAGGAACATCTCCAAATAGGATAAATGAAAATGGGATAGCATCAGCACTACCAGCATCACCGATTTCGAGTAAAACGCAGGTAGCTGATGCAGGTAAGGTAGGCTTGGATCCAGGTAATGTAATTTAATCCGGGGTTAACCCAAATATTTCATGCCGATCACCTACGGAAGCCGGGAAGCCAGATGGATGCTGCGTTGATCTCGAAGTCTTCCTCGGGCAGTGTGTACACACAGCCGTCGTCAGACTTCATCGCTCGCCTTGCTCTATCAGCCTTCGCTGCCTCCTCGTTACGATCGGTATGAAATAGGCGGTTTAAATCCAGACAATTTTTGTTTGAATGTGTCGTAATGTTGGAAGCAAGTGTTGAAGAGCTTTTCGATACTCTTCGAGCTGCAGCTTATACTGATTGTAACATCGTTCTTTTTCCAAGGTTGGCGCTGTTTTAAAATCGATGATTTCAGCTACAACGGGGGTTTTTTCTAAGGAGCCTATAACGACCCTATCAAAAGTTCCTACAAGCAGCTCGTTTTTTTGAACAACAGCAAAACGACGCTCCCTCCAGACTTCCAATGAGGTAACCCACCATTTTTTCCACTTAGAGAAAAAGTATTCCTCATCAAAAATAGCTCGATCCTCTTCCTTCTCCAGTATTTCGATCAATGGGTGAGATACCGCTCTTTTAACCCATTCTATCTGGGCAAGCACACGATGCTGGAAGATTCCATGCGAACGAGCGTTCCGATTATAAAACGAGTCAGATAACAGGCGAACCCCTTTTTTATTTTCTTTGGAGGGGGTGCGCTTCAGCAATAGTGGTGGCCTTTGAAGTGAGGTTATCTCAAACGAACAAGGATTTTTTTTAATAGCACTGCTTTTTTGGGATCGTTTTTTTCTCTGATCTTGGAGCGAAAGACCATCGAAGCAATGGTCTTCAAGCCCCGAGGTGCGGAGCCATCCTGCCATGCTTTTTTTTGGAATTTTCCCGTTTACATCTTCCATCATCACAATATCTAAAAAGCAAATAGCACGAGTCATCGCCACATAGAGAAGACTCAATGCCTCCTCCCATTGCTCCTCTTGATGGATTTTTAATAAATGTTCTCTCCCTTGTAGCAAGGTCATTTCACGACTATTCTGAATAAAAAATTTTCCATCCGTTGTTCTTTGAACATGCATTCCATCCGTACTCCCACCAAAAATAGAGGTGTCGAGATCCATGAGAATCACAGTTTCAAACTCGAGCCCCTTGGCAGCATGCATGCTAAGAACCCGTACTCCTTGACTTAAAGGACTCTCCACGCGCTCCTCACGCGCTCGTGCCACAAGATCTGAGGGAGCCCCACCACCAAGCAATTCAAAGCGGGAGGCCATGGCTATAAATTGTTCCAGACGTTCTCTCTCATAATCACTGCAGGCATTATGAAAGAGTGGTCGTGAGGCCCAAGCACGCAGGCACTTTGAATAACCCCTATCCACGAGAAGTTCACGTAGTGCAGCTCCTTGAGTTGCAGGCGAGGTCCCATGTTCTTTTAGCAAGTCTCCTAATGGAGACGCGTTTACATGTTCATAAGCTGCAGAATTTCCTGGGTGCTCCATCCACGAGAGCAAGGAGAGAAGGACCTCTACAGCCAGTGTATCGGCGAGGGGATTACCTCCCTGTCCACTTGCTAATATTCCGCCTTCTCGTAAATTCAGGAGCAGGGAAGGAATAAATTTTGTACGTCTCACAAGAATTGCAATTTCACGTAAAGGATCTTTCTGTCGATGAGCTTGTACGAGCTCCACAACTTTTTGAATAACCAATCCCATGATCTCTTCTTGAAGCTTCCCCACAGCCGCCGGAATTTTGTGAAGAGTGACACTCCCTCTTAAGCAAGCAACAGAAGCAGCTGATACTTGGGGTTCAAATTCAAGAGACCAACGAGCTGCAGCTTTTTTAAATGAGTCTCCAGCCTTCATACTCTCAACAACCTCTTGATTTTTGAGTGCCTCAAAAACATGATTGACTGCTTCCAGGACGGCAGGGCTAGAACGATAGCTCGTGTGGTGAAGTTTGGTTTTTTGAAGATAGGGTTGGTAATCTTTCTCTAAAGAACTGAGAAGATGCCGCTTTCCTCCTCTCCATCCATAAATTCCCTGCTTCACATCTCCAACCACAAAAGCCCATCCCCCCTTCGCAAGAACATCTCCAATTAAAGGATAGAGAAAGGCATGCTGACGCTCACTCGTATCCTGATATTCATCAATCAAGAGATGCTCCGTAGAGAGGTCCATCTGAAATTCGATCTCTTCCTTAGATATTTTCTGTGAGGAGTGACTTACGATTTCTTCAATTTCTTGGAAAGTATAGCGTCCCTCTTGAAAGGAGTAGTGACTTCGCAGATGATGATAATTTTGAACAAGACGATGGAGTGCTCCCTCTCGGAGCAAGGCCAAGCGTTGTTGTTCAGCTTGTGAAGCTTCTATCAACGGAGAAAAAAATCGTAAAAATTCCTGAGGAATTTCTTTTCTGTAAAAGCGGGGTTCCTCAAGGAGCAGTTGAGAAAAAAGAGGACTTTGGTCTAACACATCCTTGAGATAGAGAGGTTGGGTAAAAGCATACTCTATTTTTTTGAGTGCAGCTATCCAATGCCCATTAGGTTTTCCTTGCGCAGTAAGAGGAATATTAAATGAAGAAAAAAAGCGATGAATGGACTCAGATTCTTCTTTTGAAACTCTCTGTGGAGGAATTTTTTTTTCTGGAGTTTTTCCGAGTAGCTCACTGAGTGCCACAAAACGATTTTTTTCAAGAAGAAGAGCCCCTCTTCTCACAAAGGAGAGAGAGCGTTGGAAGTGGTGTAGGATTTTCCAATCTTGTGCAAATTGAGGATCTAACTTTAAAAGATGGAGCAACGTTCTTTGGGCCAGTTTATTGGCCGTCAGACTATCTGCAATTTCCCAATGAGGGGCTATCCCAAGATCCAAAACAAAAGCACGTGCTTGCTGAGCAAAGAGGGAATCGATAGTTCCAATACGAAGGTAATTAATCTGCTCCATGAGTCGCCGGAGTAATTGTTGGCATTCAATTGGTGATGGAATCGGCACTAAAGTCTCTTCGACGATGCTTTGGCAGACCGATCTATCCTGACATGCAGTAGAAAGTATTTTCAAAATACGATTTAAAATTTCTCCTGCGGCCTCCCTGGTAAACGTTGCTGCTACAATGGAAACTGGATCGACCTCATAGTCGCATGAATCTTTGTTCAAAAGAATCTGTAAATAGCGGCGTGCAAGTTGCTCCGTTTTACCAGACCCGGCTGAAGCTCGTTGAATGAGGAGGGGCATAATTACTCAACAATTTCAGAATCATTTCCAAGTCGACTCAACCCTATTTTTTTAGGTTCTAGTATTGAAATTCCACACAGAGCAGCAAGCGTAGGCATACGTATGGCTTCTATTTCTCCAAGTGGGTCAAAATTTCCATCTACGATTGCTTTCATAATTCGAGTTGCTTCAGTCCACGCAGGAACAATCATCTTAGAATCAAATGGCTCACTCAATCCAGCTTGCTCTGTTTCCATCGGTAACTGAAAATAGCAAAGATCTGTATTCTCAATAGTGGGAAGTGGAAGCCCTGATTCTTGAAGCACTTTCCAGTGAGCAGTTAGCTTTAAATAAAGTGGAAGTTGAAAATCTTTCCAAAGAATTTCTTCTCCTTTTTTTTGAAAATGTTCTCTATTGGGAGTGGCATTTTTCCATTCTTGATCGTGCCGAGTTTTATAATCGATAATCATCCAGCGCTTGAGCTCCTGATTCCAATCAATACGGTCGATGCGACCCTGCAACATCAGAGAACCTCCCCCTTCAAATACAATTCTTTCCTCAAGGACAGGGGATGAAGAGTAGTGTTGATTTTCTGCTGCAATGATTTTCCATCCTGCTTGGTGATGGGCTACTTGAGCTTGTGCAAAGCCATCTAAGGTCTCCGCCATTGCCTCTAATTGCAACTGAATCGGCAGAGAGGGCCCTGGAGCAAAATAGTGCTTTGCCATAGAAAAAAGTTTTCTTCGAAGCCAGGTTGATAATTTTTGCACATCCGTTGCTGGGATATTTTTTTCCTCCATTCCAAAAGCCCCTAAGACCTCATGAATAAGTCGTCCAAAATGACCTGCATTCATTTCTAGGGGGGGCTCCTCCACTTCTTGAAGTCGCAAAACATGCTGGAGATAAAAAAGTCGAGGTGATTGTAAGTAGGTTCGGAGTCCTGTTACTGTCACACGTGTGACCCTCTCTGTTCCGAGAGGTCGTGCATGAAACTGAGAAATATGATGAGAGAGGCCTCGCTCTTTTTTTTCTTTTAAGCCGGATATTTCATGCTGATCGTAACGAGGGAGCCGCGAAGGCTGATGGGGTAAGGCGAGCGATGAAGTCTGACGACGGCTGTGTGCGTACACACTGCCCGAGGAAGACTTCGAGATCAACGCAGCATCCATCTTGCTTCCCGGCTTCCGTAGTTGGTCAGTATGAAATATCCGGGTTAAGAGAGGCTGCGTTAATTGGAGCACCCGCTGTGGCAACTCTTCTAGAGCCAACCCCATCATTAAAAGCCGGCTGGGACGAGCAGGTTCTCCACGACCATTGTAGCGAGGCGCTATTAATATAACCTGCCGTGAAGCCACAATACTTTGAAGGAGATAATGATCGCGTGCGAGTAATAGCCCCTCCTCATTAAGACCTAAACGTGATTGAAGCCCCTGAGACAAAAAAGGATTGGATCTTTCACTCTGAGGAAAAAATCCTTCGTGGCACGAAGTGATGATAGTATAGGGAGCATCGTCAGCTTGTAATTCTAACCATCCCAGTAGTTCGAGTGCTTCAGGCTCTTCTCGTTCTGGAATATTTTTTTCTTGGAGAAGGTTCAGAAGATTCTCCAGGAATGAACTCATTGAAAAACGCTCAGAAATATAAGGGCTCATCTCTTCGATTTGCTCGAGCATTTGTAAGCATTCCTCTAAACAACCTAAAAAATAGTGTCCTTCAGAAGTCTCCGTATGCACCTGACGTTTCCCAAAAAGACGTAGTAAAAGAGTTCGCAGTTTTGATGCTCCCTCCTCCAGTGACAGTGGCTCAGAATCTACTCCAATGAGGGTTTCAAGTTCTTCTATTCCAACAAGGAGATCTTCATTTTTTGGGGATAAAGCAAGGCTTGCTTTATCTAAAAAAACGGGGAGCTGTTCACGCTCTAGAAGATCGAGTTTTTTTAAAAGTAGTTCCGGAGATGTACAATGGGGATAAATATCGGGATGACGCACAAGAGCACTCATGGCAGCAAGTGTTGGTCCTGAAGAATTTTTATAATCTATAAAATGAGCAATGGCTTGTAGGAGTTGATACAACCGTCCTCCTCGAAATGGATGACCACCGGCCCAGCGAGTTTGAACTCCCACATTTTCTAAACGATTTTGTAGTAAGGGAAGTGTTGCGACATCCTGTACCGCAACAGTCACATGGGAAATGGTATCTTTAAGATGAGTAATAAGTCGAACGACCTCCTCTGCTTGATCCTCACTTCGTTCACAGGGAATAAGCTGTGCATCTTCAATTATTGCTGGATGATTTAACCAATATTCTTTCACAAGTAACCCATGATTAGTGAAGCCTTGTGCGTGCTCCTTAGGTGCAATAACAATCAGAGTCGGTTTTGTTTTTTCATAAAAGGATTGAAACAGTGGAGCGGATTCCACAACTCCTGCTACGAGAACTCGACGATCATTGGATACTTCTCCGCTCGCAAGGCAAGAACGTAGGAAGTCGGTAGGATCTGAATATCCCCATGATGCCATAATATCACGGTAGCTTTTTTGAAGGTAAGCAAGTCCTTTCCAGCGAGGTTCCTCTCGTTCTGCAGATTCTGGAAAAATCTCCCCTACTCGAATGGCCACGGTGTGAAAATCAAGACCCTTACTTCCCATTTCCTTTGCAAGTGATTCTATGATTCCAAGCAGCTCTTCCCCTCTACTCGGAAGAACTGCGCTCTTGGAGAAAGGGTGAATATTTTCAAGATGGTGCTTTGGAAGCTGTCGAAATGCCTCATGCCAGGCGAGTCGCTGTGCCACAGCACTCCCCTCAGGTAGCGTTTCTTCGCTAGGTTTTATCAGAACTGTGACAGCTTCACGGAGTGTCACGATAGTAGGGGGGGTAAAATTCCATTGTTCTTTTTCAGCCTCTAATGCCATTAGTTCTAAAAGCCTTCTTCCTGCACGACGGCCTGGAAGAACTACTACAGTCGATGAAAGATCTTCTTGAGAGCTGCTTGTTCCTTGATTCCACGTGTAAAACAAGTAGGTAGCAAGATGGGATAGCCAGGGGCTCTTCCAATCAAAAAAGAGAGTTTGTAAAGAAGTGCTCACAAAGAATCAAGAGATCCAATCATCTTAAAACGTGAATGGAAATGGGAAGTTTCAGAGCTAACTTTGCACAATCTCAGCTTCAAAAAGCTCCAATGCTTTTTGAATGAGAGGATCATTTTTAAAATGCTCCAACTCTTGGGGGGTCAAGGTTGGAGTGGCATTGAGATCTTGAACCTGAGGGTGTTTTATTTTTTTGGCAGGTTGAGGAGAGGCTTTTTTGGGAGCTTCCTGAGGAGCCATTACTTCCATAATCTCCTCATCTAAGGCCTCCTCTAAGACTTCTTCACCAGTAAAGAGAGTCACTAGTTCTATTTTTTCTCCTAAATTTTGCGTTAACCGCTCTTGAATTTTTTTTCGTGCTTGGGACCAAAAGAGAGTCTCTGTTTGGGCCTCATAAGAAGAGGGAAACTCGATAAACATCTGGTGATTTTTTCTTTCTACAAAACGTCCTGTAGTGAGCCATCCAAATTTTAAGGGGGATTCTGAGCCAAGAGAGGTGGCAATGTCACTCCAGGGATCATTTAAAAAAGGAGTTGTTGCAGTATCAACTTCACATGTCTCTTCATCACTAGGAATCAGGACCTCTTCCAAAGGAGTAACTGGAAGAACAGCAGAGGAGGAGAGGCTGAGATTAGTATCTTCTTTCGAGGAGAGAGCTATGGGTTGGGGATGATTGGAACTGGGGGCCACTTTTTCCAGCAATTCTGGAGAAGGAGATAAGGGAGAGCTTTTCTGATTTTCATCACTGTTTTCCAGCTCGGTTCTTACCAGTGTTGCAACTGGCTTCCTAAATTTTTCAGGTGGTGATTTTCCTTCGCGAAGTGTTGTTAAAACGTCAAGAACATCTGTGAGACTCACCTCTTGAAGAAGATGGATCGCTTTTATTGCAAGAACATCCAATTGTAATTTCTTATTCGTAGCCCATCTAAACCGTTCTTCAGCTTTTCCTAATTCTTCAAGAAGGCTTAATAATTTTTCTGAAGAAACATGATCTCGAAGCACCGAAAAACAAGTCTGCTCCCTAGAGGGATGAACTGTCTCAACAAGAAGATCACGGAAAAAATAAATTAAATCATTTAACAATCGAGAGAGATCTTTTCCTCCATCACTCTGATCTTGAATTAACGTTAAGGCTGCATGAATGTCCAAGCTGAGGATTGCTTTTCCCAGCTGATGTATCAGATCACTGGGAGTAAACCCAAAAATGTGTTGCACATCTTGTTCTGAGATGGTTTTGCCACAAAAGGCTACCAGTTGATCCAGCATCGATTCTGCATCTCGCATCGCTCCATCAGCTCCGTGAGCCACTCCTAAAGCAGCCTCTGCCGACAACACAATCTCTTCTTTTTGTGCAATCAAAAGAAGATGATTGGCAATCTCTTTTTCAGTGAGACGAATTAAATCGAATCGTTGGCATCGACTGGTAATTGTGGAAGGAAGTTTTTGTGCTTCTGTTGTTGCAAAAATAAATTTTACATGCTCTGGCGGTTCTTCCAACGTCTTGAGAAGAGCATTAAAAGCAGCTGTGGTGAGCATATGAACTTCATCAATAAGATAGATCTTGTATGGCCCTCGCACAGGTGCAAAGGCAGCATTGTCTCGAAGGGTACGGATACTCTCTACGCTATTGTTACTTGCTCCATCAATTTCGAGAACATCCATGCTATGGCCTTCTGCAATTTCCAAACAAGCAGCACAATGCCCGCACGGATCCATTGTTATTCCTTGGTAACAGTTGAGAGCCTTAGCAAAAATACGAGCAATGGAGGTTTTTCCAACGCCTCGCGGCCCAACGAAGAGATAGGCTTGTGCGAGCTTTTGAGAGGTAATGGCATTTTGTAACGTCTGGATAATAGAACGCTGGCCAACGACGTCCTGAAATCGTTGAGGACGATATTTTCTGGCAAAGACACGATAGCTCACAATGATAGTGGAATAATTGGTAATGAAAAACGAACTGTGACTAGAAAGCTAAACTTAATAAGAAGAGAATTCTAGGATTTTCCAATATTCTAGCCCGGATATTTCATACTGATCGTGATGAGGCAGTCGCGAAAGCCGATAAGTATTAAATATCCGGGCTAGTGCGAAATATTCGGATTTCTCTCCTTAGTATCAAGTGCAATCTTTCCTCCCCATGAAAGAATTTTTGCTTTCACTCCTGCCGCTTCTGCCTCTGGAATTTGGTGATTACGAACATAGAAAAGAGAAAGGCTTGACCAAGCGAGTTGATCATTTGGTGCAAGCTCGGTTGCCCGTAATCCTGCTTGGATCGCATCGGGATAGCGACCTATTTTCATTAAAGCCATTCCTAAAGCATGCCATCCTTCAAAAAATTCCGGCTGTAATTCTACACACTGATGATAGAGGGTAACTGCAGCTTCAAGATCTCCGATAGCAAGAGCCCCTGTGGCTTCATCAAAAAGCTCTGTAAGATGAGAGTCTAAATGGAGATTTGTATTCACCTGACAATCTTATAGTCAAATTACTTTGATATTACATGAAATAACGCAGTGATTTTTTCTTAGGACAAGGCCGAAGATCAAAACGCTATCCAAAGACAACGTAAGATCTGATAACGTAGTCCTAGGCAAAAGGAACAAGTTTATTACGTCTCCGTTTCAATTTAATACACTATCTATGCCCATTTTTTTTGGTGTTTTAGAATCATGATTTAAATCACTCATACCTTTAGTGATTTTTCATTTTCCAAAAATCGAAGAGAAAAGACTCCTACGATGATGCCCATCAATCATGCTAATCTTAGCACTTACACGGGCTTGTCGCAGCCATTCAGAAAAAAGAAGATGTCGTTCTTGGTCTAATAATCGTTCTTCAATACTCGCATGATACCTCTGCCAATCACTATCATTAAGGGCCTCCCTTTTTTGCAGGGTAACAACAAAGTCTCCCCAAGCGGCATGGTGCACTTCACTAATCTCACCTTCTTTTAAAGATAATGTTGATGCGAGGCATTGTTGCTCAGGTAAAGAAAGCTTGGATGAGGGGAGTGACATGCTTCCCGATATCGTGACCGGTTTGAATCCAAGGCTAGCACTAGCTTGATCGAATGTTTTTCCAGCTTTCATTGCTTCATGCAAACTTTTAATAGCTTTATTTGAAGCCTCCTGAACTGCTTGAGAAGCTTTTTGTTCTCGTAATATTTTATCCACTTTTGAATCAACCTCTGAAAACGTCAATGGGCGCGCAGGAGTGATTTGCCTTAATGAAAAAATATAAAAATTATCTCCGCTTTGAATGATCTCAGAAATCGTTCCCACATTGCTCAGCTTGAATGCAGCTGCGACTAACTCTGAGGGAGGCTGTTTTGTTTTTTCTGAGACTATTGTTTCTGGACCCTTTTTCTTGAAAGAGGCTGTTGTAACAACCTTGAATCCATATTGAGTGGCACTCTTTGCAAAATCGTTTCCGTTCTGCTCTTCTTCTTGGGCATGCTGTTTAAAAGTAGATGCAGTCTCAGAAAGCTGCTGCATGGCTTTTACTCGCTCCTTCCCCTGCAGATTTTGTTGATTTAACGGGAGAGTCAAATGGATATAACTTACGACTCTTTCCTCCTCATTGACAAAAAGTGATTTATTTTTTTCATAAAACTCCCTCTTTTCTTCAGGAGTTACTGCCTCTTTTTTAAGATTTTTTAAATAATGATCACGGTCAAAATAGAGGGCCTGTGCCACTACCGGTTGATAGATACGTGCAGCTTCACGCACCTGAGACTCACTCACAACAACCGGTGCTGTGATAAGCTGATATAGTCTTTTGAAAAAAATAGAATCACAAACAACTTCTTCTAAGTGGCGCTCTGTAAATCCACGCGGAGTTAATTGCTCCCGCATAAAAAGAGCATATTTGCTACTATCAAAGGCACCGTCTGTTTGAAAAATAGGAAGTTTTTGAATAACTGTAGCAACGTTTTCATCGGTCGGTACAATGTTCAGGAGTGATGCTTCGTGTTGAATAACCAACGTATTAAAAATATAAGAAGTTAAAGCAACATCTTCGTTTTCTGCAAAACCACCCAGATCATTTACGAACTCCGTTAACCCCAATGCAATCGCGAGACGGTAGTCACGAATTTCGCGCTCACACTCCGATTTTTGAATCACACGCCCATATACAATAGCTACATCATTAACACCTATTTGTGATAAATTTGTTCTGTTATAAAGCCAGAGAAAAGAAATGATTGTTAAAACAACAATAACAAAAGTTAAGAAATGTTGATTTTTACGAATGATAGAAAGCATAAAAAAATTAGGGGAGTTAACTACAAATTCACTCTATTGAGAAAAAAGGATTGCAAAGAATTACTTATACTATACTTTTTAATCAATTGAAAGAATGTTCTGGGGGGAACAACAACCCGTCGCACTTTAGGGTGTGGCGGGTTGTCTTTTTTAAACCCTCTCATACGTACCCGCATATTTCATACGGATCGTGACAAGGAGGCCGCGAAGGCTGATGGGGCACCACCGGTGGTCGGGAGACCGTGGGGGAGACTGCTTTAGGAAGCCCTAAAAGGGCGAGACGAGCGGGAGCGAGCGAGTCAACGCAGACGAGCATTTTAATGCCGGGCTGTATGTGTACACACTGCCCGAGGAAGACTTCGAGATCAACGCAGCATCCGTCTTGGCTTCCCGGATTCCGTAGGTGATCGGCATGAAATATCCGGGCTAGTTTTGGATGGCATAACTACTACGCTTCACCAAAAGAATTCATGATTAACTCCTCAAGCGCAGCAATAGCAGCAGCAGCTTCTTCACCTTTTGCAATAAGACGTATTTGAGACCCCTTTGCAGCAGCAAGCATCATCAATCCCATAATGCTTTTACCATT
>JAIPKF010000035.1 GCA_021733705.1 Chthoniobacterales bacterium | reverse complement strand
ATATTTCATACTGATCGTGACGAGGAGGCTGCGAAGGCTGATGGGGTAAGGCAGACGAGCATTTTGATGCCGGGCTGTATGTGTACATACTGTCCAAATCAAAATGAGAGTCTAACGCAGCATCCATCTGGCTTCCCGGCTTCCGTAGTAGATTAGTGTGAAATATGCGGGTTAACCCGGATACCCCTAAGAAATCTATTACCACCTTTGATTTCCAAAAGCCTCTTAGAATAAAAACGTTGATCATGAAACATTGTTCTAAAGGAAGATGTGATTCAGCATCACGCGAGAATCACTTTTACTATTGCTGCAGTTTTCTAGCACGATTTTTGTTTCGTGCTTTTTGTCGTGTGCACCTCGTAATCCTTGAAACTCCTCCCTTAGAGGGCCCTTGTATTGCTGCTTCTAATCATATCAGTCATTTTGAACCAGCTCTTTTAGGTGGTTTTTTTCCTCGGCCTCTTGATTGGATAGCCATGGAAGAACTATTTCACCACCCCCTGGGCAGATGGTTTTTAGGGCATCTTCATGTGATCAGTATCGATCGCTTCGGTAAAAATCTGACCCACAATCGTCAATCGTTTCGCTCTATTTTGGAAAGACTACGTCGTGGACGAGCTGTCGGTATTTTTCCAGAGGGAGGGATTCGTTCTGGCACGTCATCCATTTTGGAAAAGGCCTCCATGAAACCTGGACTCTCAACACTGAGTTTACTTTCTCAAGCACCAGTGATTCCGTGTGTTGTTTTAGGAACCGATCGACTCTATCTTTTAAAAAATTGGCTTCGTCGCCCTTCTCTTTGGATTATCATAGGAAAACCGATCAAACCTCCCAGCAAAGAGGAGAAAAATAGAGATCAAGCACTCCTCGATTTTGAAGAAAAATTAAATTCTGTTTTTCCAGCATTACAAAAAGAGCTGTACGAACGTTTTCAATTAACTCCTGAGGACCTTCCAAAAACCGCAGCAGAAAGAAGAGGAACCCAAAGATTTTATTAATGAAAAAATGACTCTTCCAAAACAATCACACTTGAGAGGTCTTCGATACCAAATCATGGATTCCATCATGTATGGGATGATGAACTATGTACAATGGCAGCTACGCCATGAAGTCTCTTCTCAAGAGGCTCTAGAGACCTATTTAAAAGAGTATGCCTGCTGGGATCGTGCTTCTTATTTTTCAGTTCCTCCTATGAAAACATATGAGATGGACAATAATATTCTCTCTTGGGAAAGCCCTATCTCCACTTCTTTTGTAGAGAACAATCGTGTTCGGGCACTTTTTTTTCCTGCATCTCATAAAAAAAGCGAATATCACCCCACCCTAATCATCCTTCATGCACTCATGTCTACAAGCGACCATGGTTATCGGCGTATTGCAGCTCACATGAATCAACGGGGGTGGAACGTTCTGTTTCCACATCTCCCTTTTCACTATTCACGGAGACCAAAAGACCATGCAAATGGAGCTCTCACCATCACCACCGACTTAATTCGTACTGCCCAAACGGTTCGTCAAGCTGTTCAAGAAATACGACAACTCATGGTTTGGTTGCGCATACAAGGATCAGAACGCATTGGGCTCCTTGCCACCAGCTATGGAGGTTGGGTTGCATCACTCCTGCTTTCGTTAGAATGTGTCGACTTTGCCGTTCTCCTGCAGCCTATCATCGATTTAAATTTAGCTCTTTTTAAGAGCCCCCTTGCGCGCATGATGGGATCTTCTCTAAGAGCTCATGGAGTGACTCATGAACATCTCGACCGTCATGCTCATCTCACAGGACCCTCTTTCGCAACACCACTCACTTCTTCAGAGCGGATCGCCCTCATCGGAGGGACCTACGATTGCATAGCTCCCCCTGAGCAGCTAAAATATTTTTGCTCTCACTGGAATGTGCGCTACGAAGAGGTCGCACAAGGACATTTTGGTTATCAGGCGATGAAAAAAGCACTCCTCTTTATCGACATATTCTGTCACTAGAAAACAGAAGATATTTTTTCTTCTTCGTCTTGAATGTAAAACACTCTAGGGTAGTGCAACTATGACTGACGAACTAACTCAATGCATCGCTGCTGGAAAAATCACACACCCTGACGCTGAAAAACTTCAAGCTCTTTCTCCAGGGTCTTACTGCAAACATCGCAGCTGGGGGTTTGGACGTATTACTGAATGGCACCTTTTAACAGATCAAATTGTTATCGATTTTGTCGGAAAGAAAAATCATCCAATGCAATTGCATTACGCAGTAGAAACATTGGTTCCTATTGCTGAAAATCATATCTTGGCTCGACTTCAAAATGATCCTGAAACGATTCGGGAAGAGGCTAAAAAAAATCCCGTAGGACTCATTCGTATGATTTTAGAAAATCATGGGGGGGCTGCCACTGTTGATGAAATTTCAGAAATCTTAGTGCCCGCTATTTTCGATACTGCTAGTTTTAAAAAATGGTTTGATACCACAAAGAAAAAATTAAAAGCTGACGGTCACTTTGAAATACCAACAAAGAAAAACTTTCCTATCAAATTGCAGGAGGTCAAGGTTGAGCAGCATCATCGTACCTTGGAACAGTTCCATGCATCTCGCCACCCCAAACAACAGGTTGCTGCCATTGATGCTCTCATCAAAACACTGGATGCTTCCACACTAAGTCTAGAGGAACTTCAAATAGTGATCCGTCATTTAGATGATGCAGCCCGTCGTGCAGAACGCCTACATATTGCTAAGGGCCTCGAACTTCTTTTAGCACGTAATGAAATTGCTAGGTTTCACAAAGAGCTAGAACCTGCTTCCAGTCAACCCTCCATCACTGAGTTCTTAGCTAATACATTAAAGAAGCTGCACGATATCTTTGCAGAACTTCCAGCTTCCAAATACAGGCGTATTCTCAAAAACTTTCCAACAGTTTTTCCTCAAAAATGGCAAGATCAGGCACAACAGCTCTTGCGCCATGCAGAGCCAAGACTGGTCAGTGAGATTTTTTATCTCTTTAAAGAACATAAAAGTGAAGCTGACTTTGCCTCTATCCTCGCACGGATGATTCAAGATCGCTCTGCAAGCTCTGACCTCCTCTCCTGGATCTGTGAAGAGAGAAAAAAAGCCTTCCCAGAATTCATTAATAGTGAACTTCTCTCAGCTATTATATCCTCCCTAGAGCGAGATATGCACTTAGAGGGCAAAAAAGGAAACCGCTTACAAGAACTTCTTTTTACGGATCGAGAACTCATTGCAGATCTTCTCGCATCAGCTCATGATGACATAGCGCGAAACATTATTCGAAAAATCATGATGAGTCCTGTATTCAGTGATCTTGACCGTCGCTCTCTTTTAGCACGTATTTTAAAAATCCATCCCGAGCTTCAATCTCTGGTAACTGGACATCAAGAAAAAGAACACTCTGCTGCTCGTGATGAAAATCTTATTGTTTCTTGGAAAAGCTTGGAACGACGTAAGAATGAGTATGAAAATCTCATTAACAAATTAATTCCACAAAATACAAAAGATATCTCCATTGCTCGTTCCTATGGAGATCTACGTGAAAACTTTGAATTCAAATCTGCTAAAGAACAACAAACAGTCTTGCTTCGTCAAAAAGGAGAACTGGAGCTTCTTTTAAATAGGGCTCGTGGAACAAATTTCGAAAATCCTGATACTTCGGTTGTTTCCATTGGAACCGTTGTCTCTCTCCAAGATAAGGTCACGGAAGAAAAAGAGGTCTACTCTATCTTAGGTGCTTGGGATGGAGCTCCTGAAAAACGCTGGGTCTCTTATCAAGCTGTTATTGGACAAGCTTTGCTGGGCCATGCTCAAGGTGATGTCGTCACGCTCCCTGCGGAAAAAGGAGATCGATCGATGATCATTGAGAAAATTGAACCTTTCACAGAGAATATCGAAAGTTAAGCTCCCGTGCTGAAGCATAGATCCATAAAAAAACTGTAGCATCTACTTTTTTTCTCGTTTCAGATCTAGGATTAAAATTGTAATGATTCTTATTTGGAACACCCTATTTTTCTGTAAATTTTCTTCAAACCTCCTATCTTCCAATATCTAAAAATATGCACGACACCATTATCACCTCTATTCATGCTCGAGAAATTCTAGACTCTCGCGGTAATCCTACTCTTGAAGCTGAAGTTCAACTTGCTGGTGGCGCTTTAGGACGTGCTGCTGTTCCTAGTGGTGCAAGCACTGGGGAACATGAAGCACTAGAGCTTCGCGATGGAGAGAAAAATCGTTATCTTGGAAAAGGTGTTCGTACTGCCGTTACCAATGTCAATACCACACTTGCAGAGGAGCTCCTTGGCCACGATGCTTTAGAACAAGTCACCATTGATCGACTCATGCGAGATCTTGATGGCACAACCACCAAGAAAAAATTAGGAGCTAATGCCATTCTGGGAGTCTCTCTTGCAGTGGCTCATGCAGCCGCAGCACAGCTTGATATGCCACTTTATCGCTATCTTGGAGGACCCAATGCCAAGGTATTACCAGTACCTATGATGAATATCCTCAACGGTGGAGCCCACTCCGATGCACCGATCGATTTCCAGGAATTCATGATTATCCCACGTGACTTTCCCTCCTTTTCAGAAGCACTTCGAGGAGGAACTGAAATTTTCCATTCCTTAAAAGGGCTTCTCCACCATCGAGGGCTTTCTACAGCCGTTGGTGATGAAGGTGGTTTTGCACCGAAGCTAGAGTCAACAGAAGAGGCTCTGGATCTGATTTCTCAAGCAATTGAGAAAGCTGGCTATCGATTGGGAAGCCAGGTTTTCATTGCACTCGATGCTGCCTCTAGCGAATTTTATAATGTGGAGGAAAAGATCTATCATTTTAAAAAGTCAGATGGATCCAAACGGACTGGTAGTGAACTCATCAGCTATTATCAAGAACTCTGCAACAAGTATCCGATTATCTCTATTGAAGATGGATGTGCTGAAAATGACTGGGAGACGTGGAAGTTAATGACTGAGGCACTTGGTGATAAAATCCAAATTGTCGGAGATGATCTTTTTGTAACTAATGTTGAATTTCTTCGGAAAGGAATTGAAAGGAGCATTGCTAATGCCATCTTAGTTAAGGTCAATCAAATTGGTTCTTTGACTGAAACGCTCGACACGATCGAGTGCGCCCAAAATAATTCCTACCAGTGTGTGATCAGTCATCGCTCAGGAGAGACCGAAGACACTACGATAGCCGATATTGCTGTAGCGACCAATGCTGGCCAAATTAAAACAGGTTCACTCTGTCGTACTGACCGTATCGCTAAGTATAATCAGCTTCTTCGAATCGAAGAGGAACTTGGAAAGAATGCTTGTTATAATATCTTCAAAAAATAAATGGACTTCAGCCCAGGTACTCCACACTAATCGTGACGGGGAAGTCGCAAAGGCTGATGGAGCAAGAAGGAAGATTCCAACGCTATCCAACGATAACGTAAGATCTGAAAGCAGAGCCATAAGGCAAAAGAGTTAGCTTATAGAATGCCTATTTTAATTTAATACACTCTATAACTTCATGAACCGTCATCGTCCTCATCAAAGTGCCTCCAAACGTGAGAAACAGACAACACTGCTTCCATTAATTAACCGTCTTTTACTGACGCTCATTTTTTTCGGTGTTTTAGCACTTGTCTTGATGGCTTTTTATCCTGAATGGAGAAAACTCTCTCAAATGCATCGTGCATTACAAAACGACCGTAATGAATTAACAAAATTACAAAAAGAAACAACACATCGGGAACGAGAGCTCTATTTACTTCAGCACGACAAAGAGTATTTGGAGCTCATTGCTCGAGATCGTCTCGACCTGATGAAGCCCAACGAAACGATCTTTCGTTTTAGCCCCCCTCGAGGAGAATCTCAGCTAAATCGATCTCACCCCTAATTTCCTATGATTCCGGTTTCGTATGCTTGTAAAATGAGTAAATAACATTTATTTTCTCCAACATGTTGTCGAGTGCTCATCATCGCGTAGAACCAGTTGCATTCAAAGAATGGGCCCTTGTTTGTGAGGCACTTGGCTCTGGAGATCAAAGTCTTTTACTACGCAAAGGAGGACTTGCCGAAGGAAAAGAGGGATTTGGTTTTGAACACTCCGAATTTTTTCTCTTTCCAACATGGTTTCATGGACAAATTGAAAAAATACGTACCCATCGTGCATCTGCTGTTTTACAGGAAGCTCCAGAGGTTTTAAATTTGGAGTATATGGCTTCAATCGAGTGGAATGATTTTATCACCGATCGCAACAAGCTAACCCGTCTCGCCTCTTTTCATATTCTTGAGGAATCAGTCATTGAGGAACGCTTTAACTATATCGATAAACATCAGAAAAATATTCCAGGGATTCATGTAGCCTTCGTCCGTGTCTATCGACTTGATGTTCCACTTCAGCTCACCATGGAAAAACGTTTTGGGGGATGCCGCTCTTGGATTCAACTTCCTAAAGTGACCATTGGCACTTCTGTTTCCGTTTTAAGCGATGAAGAACATGGGAAGCGTCGTATTATTTTGGAAAAAGCACTAGCGTGAGTATTTATTTTATTGGGAGCAAGCCCGGATATTTCACCCTAAATCTATGACGGCTTGTGGAAAGTTCATCATTACTCCGTTGGTCTTGAATTGTAATTTGCACGGCGCCTCATGACACTTCATTATAAAATATCCGGTCTAGTCTGCATATTTCATTCCAATCTACTCCGGAAGCCGGGAAGTCAGATGGATACTGCGTTGATCTCGAAGTCTTCCTCAGGCGGTGTGTACACACACAGCCGTCGTCAGACTTCATCGCTCGCCTTGCCCCATCAGTCTTCGCGACCTCCTCGTTACAATCAGCATGAAATATCCGGTCTAGAAAAATTTTTCATCACGAAGCTGGATTTTCTGCTGACATCTTTTATGTTCTTAGGAACATGAAATATATTTTTGTCACAGGCGGAGTTGTTAGTTCTCTTGGAAAAGGCCTTGCAGCTGCCTCATTAGGAACATTGCTAGAACGTCGAGGACAACGTGTTTCCTTACAGAAGCTTGATCCTTACCTCAATGTGGATCCTGGAACAATGAATCCGCTCCAGCATGGAGAGGTCTATGTCCTAGCTGATGGTGCTGAAACCGATCTCGACTTAGGACATTATGAGCGTTTTACGAATGCGATATTGACCCGTGCCAACAATATCACGAGTGGTCAGGTCTATGAAACAGTCCTTTCCAACGAACGTCGTGGTGATTATTTAGGAAAAACAGTACAGGTAATCCCCCACATTACTGATGAAATCAAAGCTCGCATTCGTTTATTTCAAGAAACAACAAATGCGGATATTCTCATCACGGAAATTGGAGGAACAACAGGAGATATTGAGGGACTTCCTTTCTTAGAAGCAATTCGTCAGTTTATTCTTCAAGTAGGTCCAGAAAATGCAATTCTTATGCATGTGACCCTAGTTCCCTTTATTAAAGCAGCTGGAGAGCTCAAGACAAAACCAACGCAGCAAAGTGTAGCAAAGCTACGTGAAATTGGATTACAGCCACAAGTCCTTCTTTGTCGTACAGAACGTCCACTCGATCACGAAGTACGCGAAAAACTTTCTCTCTTTTGTAATGTTCCTCTTGATGCCGTTATTGAGGCTCGTGATGTGGAGCACTCCATTTATGAGTATCCCCTTTTACTCCAGCAAGAGGGCCTTGATGAAAAGGTGTGTCGCCTTTTTGGGATTCAAAGTGATCCTGCTGAGATGTCGGTATGGCGTCATCTAGTCAAGACAATCGTCTATCCTACCCATCATGTAAAAATTGCTATTATTTCCAAATATGAATTACAAGATGCTTACAAGAGTATTTACGAATCATTAACACATGCTGGAGGGGCTAACGACTGTGGCATTTCTATTGTGGTGGTCGATGCCGAAGAAATCGAGCGCCATGGTCCAGAAAAGTACCTCGCTCATGTCTCCGGAATCCTTGTTCCAGGAGGCTTTGGAGACCGAGGCACTGAAGGCAAAATCACTGCCACTCGTTATGCACGAGAAAATTCTATTCCGTATCTTGGGCTCTGCTTAGGAATGCAAATTGCAACTATTGAATTTGCCCGCAATGTCTGTCAGCTCTCTGGGGCTAATAGCACGGAGTTTGATCCTTCCACTCCACATCCCGTGATTTGTCTTCTCGAAGAGCAAAAAGAAGTCTCTGAAAAAGGAGGGTCAATGCGTTTAGGAACTTGGCCCACTCTGTTGAAGGAGGGCTCTGTTGCTCATCATATCTATGGTCGTCATGAAATTGCGGAACGTCATCGTCATCGTTTTGAATTTAATAGTACCTATCGTGAGTTATTAGAAAAAGAGGGACTCACGGTTTCTGGGACATCGATAGATGGAGAGCTTGTTGAAATGATCGAACTTCCTAGTCATCCATGGTTCATGGCAGTTCAGTTTCATCCAGAATTTCAAAGTAAACCCAATGCCCCTCACCCCCTTTTTCATGCCTTTGTAGCAGCATGCATGATCCATGATGGAGTATCTTTAAAAAATAAATAGCTCCTTACTTCTCCTCTCTCTATCATTTAATATCCTACATGTCTGACCTCAATTCCGTTCCATTTGATGGTGTGCTAGAACCAGTCACCGATTGCACTTCTTCTTATAATATTAACCAATGGTCCGAAGGCTACGCCAAAATTAATGAACGAGGTCACGTTTCGATTCTTCCAACTCGCGAAGAAACAAAGGCCATCGATCTCATGGAACTTGTAGCTGAGGGAAAGGAACGTGGATTGCGCGCTCCAATTTTAATTCGCTTTCAAGATCTGTTACGTGACCGTGTGCGACGACTTAATGAATCTTTTGAAAGCTCTATTCAAGAGGCTGGATACAAAAATGTTTACCGTGGTGTTTTTCCAATCAAAGTAAATCAACTTCATGAGGTTGTTGAAGAAATTGTGGATGCTGGAAAAAAATATCACTTTGGTTTGGAGGCCGGAAGTAAGCCTGAGATGATCGCTGCTCTCTCTGTGCATGAGGATCCGGAGAGTTTGATCATTGGCAATGGCTATAAGGACTTTGAATTGATTCGTGCAGCTTTATTAGGAGTGAAACTTGGAAAAAAAGTGATTTTGGTTGTCGAAAAACTCGAAGAGCTTCATCAGATTTTAGCACTTGGGAAACAAATGGGAGTGACCCCTCTCATTGGAGCCAGAGCACGCCTCCTTTCCAAAGGTGCAGGAAAATGGGCCACAAGCGGTGGAGAAAATGCTAAGTTTGGACTTGATACTGCAGAGCTTGTGGAGATGAGTGATATCCTGCACGCTGCTGGCATCCCTGAGGCACTGAAAATGCTCCACTATCATGTAGGATCTCAAGTCCCTGACATTAGTACAATCAACCGAGCAACCTGCGAGGCGACTCGCTTTTATGCAAAGCTTTATCAAATGGGACATCACCTTGAATATCTCGATGTTGGAGGCGGTCTTGCCATTGATTATGATGGCTCACGAACATCATTTGATAGCTCTGCTAATTACTCCGTTCATGAATATACGAGGGCTCTTGTTTATAATATCATTGAGGTCTGTGATGCAGAGAAGGTCCCTCATCCGATTTTAGTAAGTGAAAGTGGAAGGTATATCACAGCTCCTCACTCTGTCTTAATCGTAGAGGCTTTCGGAGCTATTGAAAAAGATCACGCCTCTGCTTCCATTGTTGCTGCTCCTTCAGACCATAAGCTTGTGAGTGAAATGTTAGAAATTCGCAACACCCTCAACAAAAAAAGACGACAAGAACATCTTCACGAAGCCCAGCAGATCCGTGATCAAGGACAGTCCATGTTTGAGCTAGGGTTACTCGATCTCAGATCCAAAGCCAAGATCGATGCTCTTTACTGGGAAATTGCGACCAAAGTGGTACAGCTCTATCAAGGGGTACAATATATTCCAGAAGAGGTAAAAGAGCTTGAAATCTCACTTGCAGATCAATTGATCTGTAATTTTTCAGTCTTTCAATCCCTCATCGACCATTGGGCTTTGGGGCAACTCTTTCCTATCATGCCGATTCATCGTCTCCATGAAAAAGCAGAATGCTCAGGGACTCTGGTTGATATTACCTGTGACTCTGATGGAAAAATTGCCAAGTTCATCGATTTTCAAGATGTAAGACCAACATTGCAACTTCATGAACTCCGCCCTAACGAGCCCTATTATTTAGGATTTTTCCTTACCGGAGCATATCAAGATATTATGGGAGATCATCATAATCTTTTTGGACGTGTTCATGAAATGCATGTCTTCCTAGATGAAGATGAGGAAGATGGTTACTATATCGAGGAGGTGATTCCTGGAACGACGGTAGGCAGTGTCTTAACGCATACTCAGTGGGACACCAAAGAAATGGTTCGCCGCATTAAAACCCAGCTTGATGCTGCCATCAAAAGTGATCGTCTCAAGCCCAATGAGGGGATGCGTTTACTCAACGAATACGAGCGCACATTATCTTCCTACACCTATTTGAATTTTTCCTAATGAAACAATTCATTTCTCTATCATAAATATGAAACACTCTCCTCTTGAACCAGCACATCTTGAAGCGGGTGCACGTATGATTGATTTTGCAGGTTGGTCGATGCCGGTGCACTACAAGAGCATTAAGGAGGAGCATGAAGCCGTACGTTCTAGTGCTGGTATTTTTGATGTATCTAACATGGGCGAAATTTTTGTATCTGGAGAAAAAGCTTCTCAGTGGCTTGAAACTCTCTTTACCAATCGCGTTGGAAAATTAGCTATTGGACATGGTCACTACACAATGATGCTTAATAATGAAGGAGGGGTCATTGATGATTTGATTCTCTATCGAACCAAGGAAAACGAATTTTTCTTTGTCATCAATGCAGCACGCCTTGAGGAGGATGTCACCTGGTTAAAAAAACAGCTCCCACAAGAGGGCACACTCATTTTGGAAAACAAAAGTGAAATGCTAGCAGCTTTTGCACTGCAGGGACCGAAGGCTGAAGAAATCCTTACCCAAGTACTTCCAGATTTAAAGCCTCCTAAACGGAATGAGATCACTCCCGTTGATGGTTATCAATCAGCTTTGATTGCTCGTACTGGATATACTGGTGAGGATGGTTTTGAAATTTTTGTCACTAAGGAAGATAGTCTTACCTTGTGGCGATCTTTAGTAGCCGCTGGAGCAGAGCCCTGCGGGCTTGGAGCACGTGATACCTTGCGCCTCGAGATGGGATACCCACTGAATGGTTCGGATCTTTCAATGAAGCGCACTCCTCTGGAAGCAGGTTTAGAAAGATTTGTAGCCCTCCATGACCCCCTCAAGGGAGACTTCATTGGCTCTGCCGCATTAAAACAGCAGTCTGCTTTAGGAGTTACCCAACGACTTACCCCTCTCCAACTGTGTGAAGAAGGACCACCTCTTCGTTCTCATTATCAGATTTATTCTGGAAAACAGCTACTTGGAGAAATCTCAAGCGGTGCTTTTTCTCCCTCTCTAGG
The DNA here is from genome assembly GCA_021733705.1 of Chthoniobacterales bacterium. Taxonomy (GTDB): domain Bacteria; phylum Verrucomicrobiota; class Verrucomicrobiia; order Chthoniobacterales; family UBA6821; genus CAIWMF01. Next base: position 50 of record JAIPKF010000035.1, on the reverse strand, counting down.
AAAAGGAATTGCCATGGCTTATCTTCCAGTCGAGTTTACTAAATTAGAAA
>JAIPKF010000034.1 GCA_021733705.1 Chthoniobacterales bacterium | reverse complement strand
ATAAACCCCTCATCATTGGGGAATTTGGCATGGATACGATTCGCCACACGGAAGAGGAGCATGCAGAGATGCTTCGGTGGCATTTAGAGTCAGTAGTCAGGGGGGGGCTTGCAGGAACCATCATCTATGCTTGGACAGATGAATGGTTTCGGGGAGGTCAAGAAATTTTAGATTGGAATTTTGGATTAGTTCGTCGTGACCGCTCTCCTAAAAAAGCATTAGAAGTTGTCCATCATTTTTTTGATAATAAAGGACCTATCACGCATCAAGCACGCTTGGAGATACAACCCTCTGTTTCAGTCATTGTTTGCAGTTACAACGGAGGCCAGACACTAGAGGCATGCTTATGTTCTCTCAAAAAAATAGATTATCCCAACTACGAAGTCATTGTTGTTGATGACGGATCAACCGATCAAACAAAAGAAATCTTAGCGGGTCATCCTTGGGTCAAAGCGATTCATCAATCCAATCAAGGTCTGAGTGTTGCACGCAATGTCGGAGCTGCAGCTGCAACTGGAGCGATTCTTGCCTACACTGACTCTGACTGCATGGCAGATCCTGATTGGCTTTTCTATCTTGTTGGAACCCTTCTCTCAGGAGATTATGCTGGTGTGGGTGGTCCCAATATTTCCCCTCCAGCAGAGAACTGGCATCAAGCATGTGTTGCTGCTGCTCCTGGAGGTCCAAGCCATGTGCTATTAACCGATGTTATTGCAGAGCATATTCCGGGCTGTAACATGGCTTTCCACCGTTGGGCTTTTGATCGGATTGGAGGATTTGATCCAGAGTATCGAAAAGCAGGAGATGATGTCGATTTTTGTTGGCGTCTGCAGCAAGAAAATTTTGTCATTGCCTTTAGTCCTGCTGCTATTGTGTGGCATTATCGACGTTTTACTTTAAAGGCATTTCGCAAACAACAAGAGGGGTATGGTGAAGCTGAATCACTACTGCGCTTTAAACATCTCATTTTTTTCGGACCGACAGGGACCGCTAAATGGAAAGGCCAAGTCTATGGGGCTCCCCGCTTCACGTGGCTCATTAATCATCCAGTCATCTATCATGGTGTCTTTGGTGAAGGTCTATTTCAGTGTATTTACCCCTCTGCCCAATCTGAAATTGCTGCCTACCTAAGCAGCATAGAATGGGTGGTTTTGACCCTTTTTATTTTTCTACTTTCTTGGCCTTTCCCTTCTCTAGGAATTGTCTCTTTTCTAATGTTAGGAGGAACGCTGCTTGTCTCTCTCTCTTATATGATCCATGCAAAGCTAGAGCCACGTTTTGATACAATTCGAGCTCGCCTCTTAGTAGCATTTTTAGCACTGAGTCAACCGTTGGTTCGTGGTTTGGCTCGTTACTTTACTTGGCTAAAATTTAAAAGAACTCCTGAATCTGTAATCTCTGCTAAAGAAAAGAATTTTAGCCCAAGCAATATTTGGGGCTATTCTCGTCTCAATTTTTGGAATGAAGAGGGTCTCGGTCGCGAAATTCTTTTAAAGGAGGTCATTCAAGCCCTTGAAGATGAAGGATGGAGTTACTCTATGGATACAGGCTGGAAAGAATGGGATATTCAAATTTATGGAAGCTTTTGGTGGGGAATTCGCTTGCGAAGTGTCACTGAATATCATGGTGGACCGAAATGCCTAACTCGCATCGCTCTTTCCATACGCATGGTTGCCACAACGATTCTCGTGAATCTACTCATCTTGAGCTATCTCGTTTATCATTTTTTAACAGCAGCCTCAGGAACACCCTGGTATCTTGCACTCTATGGAGTCATTTTAATTACTTTTTTTACACTTGCCTACCGTCTTAAAAAACGTGTTGCCGAACTGGTCGAAGCAGCTGCTCAACGCGTCCAGTTAAAGCGTGTTTAGGAAAATAATCCTAGCCCGCATATTTCATACTGATTCTGCTGCGGCTTGCGAACACCTGATGGATACTGCGTCAGCCTCGAATTGCTCCTCGGGCAGTGTGTACGCACACAGCCGTCGTCAGACTTCATCGCTCGCCTTACCCCATCAGCCTTCGCGGCTCCCTCGTTACGATCAGCATGAAATATCCGGGTTAAGGAGTTTGTATAGCGTTACCAACATTAGTACCTTTACCTATGTTAGTAAAGAAACCCGCATTAATGACCCCAGCATTAGAAATATATCCATAATTAGTAATAGAACCACTTATAGTACTTGTTGTATTTGTCGCTGTAAAAAAAGAAGAGTTTAACCCAATAGTCATATTTGCAGCTTCTAATGAACCTCCATTTTCTATGAGAATAGTATTATTAAGTATACTATAATTTGTAATACTATTGGAACGACCTAAATAAATATTGTTTGCAACAAGATTACCCCCATTATTGGTTACACTATTGTAGGATCCAAAATAACCAATATAAAGGTCACCATAATTAGTCCAAGAGCTATTAGATCCTATAGTAACGGAATTATTATTGGAGTAAGCTCCCAAAAGAGCTGCATAAGTTAATTTATTAACTATATTAGAGTCAATTAAAGCAGCGCCATTGGAAATTATTATACTATTATGACTTCCATAGTAACCAATATTTATTGCACCTTGGTTTGAAAAAAGAGAATTAGAACCATTAATGTCAACTGTATTACTAGAGGAACTTAATCCTACATAACTATAAGGTCCATTCACTAGAACCTCTCCTCCATTATTTATAAATAAAGAACTTTTTCCTCCAATAAAACCGACATAAAAACTATTGGCTTTATTCCATAACTAGTTTGTAACGTTCACAATAGCAGTATTATTTACTACTGGTGAATAATATCAAATAGCAGCCAATGAACTAAAGAGAGTACCTCCATTTTTAATAATTAAATAATCAGAAGAAGCATAACAACCGAGAATAAGACTATAATTTGAAGGAGGAGCAGTTGTGATATTAGAATTAGATATCCTGAGTGTAGAATTATCAATTAATAAGAGACTATTCACTGAAGAAGTACTATTCGTGGCTCCAAGACCAATAATAATATTACTTCCAACTGTTATCGGGTTAGTATTATTCAATAAATACATTATACTACTCGAACTATTACTACCTAACACAAGAGAATTACTAACAGATAAAGTTGAATCGCTTACATAAAATGATTTATCTTGATTATTATTGTCAAAAAGATGTTTTGAGCATTTAGTGTTGAACCTACAAGAGAGACTGAACTTGAAAATTGAACAGTTATATTAGATGCCGACAACGTGCTATTACTCACGATGTAAAGAATACTTTCAGAAGCTATAAAACTATTTGACAAAGAGGTAGTAGAGGAATTAGAAATCGTAAATTCATTGAGATTGATATTTAAATTATTCAAGTTAAAATTATTTGTTTCAATAATATTTTGATTCGAGATAGTTACGTTTTTATTAGGAGGAACCTGCATTGAAATAGTACCACTATAAGGGGGTGTAATAGTATTTACAATATTCTCAAATAAGACACCACTGATGTTTTGATCGGTAAAAGTAATTTAAAAAGAGTTAGTAGAAGCTGAGTAATTAATAAATTCATGTGGACTATTATCTAAAGATATATTCTCACTAAAACCAACGTTATTTGTAGCACTTGAATCAGAGTTAAAATTACTAACTGTAATTGATTGGTTAGGAGTAAGATTTTTAATAGAGCTATTGGCGCCAAGATAGAGAACTAATGTATAAATTGAGTAATTAGTTGGAAGGTACAAACCCGCATTAGTGGTACCGTTGGTGCCTAAGCACAAAGTTGTAAGGAATTCAAATGGAGCTTCAGTATTAGTATTATTAATATAAATACTACCATTATATATATTTATAAGGAGTGGGCTTATATAAGTATTACCTAAAATATTACATTCGCTTGTTATTTCCCCAGTACCATTAAGAATAATATTACCATTAGCACCATTAAGATTTCCAACAAATATAGTGTTTGTAGATCCATTAAGTGAATAACTATACCATGTAGAATCAGTAATAATTACATTATTATTAGTAGTAACGTTATTTGAGTCACTAACATAAAAATTTCCAATAGTATTTAATCCGGAAGCAAATACTGTAGGATTTAAATTATAAATATAAGTTGCATAGGCACTATTACTGGTAACATTGATGGTATTATCTGAACCATACTGACCAAGTATAAAATTTTCCGCGCATAAAAAGCCATTATTATTTATATTAATAACATTACTAGAGGAAACAACAGCATTAGTTCCTATACCATTGTTGTTTTGATTCCATAGATAGGAGTTGTTACTTATATTAATAGTATTACCCTTACTTGAATTTTGCTGATCTCCTATAAACATTTTATAACAATGAAGATATGAGTAATCCGAAATATTTACAGAGTTTGAAGAACCATATAAAATATAAAAATTAATACCTAGAATAAAATATCCATAATCTGTAATATTAATAGAATTACCTGATGATAGCACATAAGTATAATCAAGATTTATTGTGCCACTACTAGACAAATTAAGAGTATTATTCGATCCTTTAGTAGAACTATTAGTGCTTATTCCGCCAAGGAAAATATAACTTGTATTAAGTGGGAACTCACCATTCGTAAGTTGACCACCTATTATGCTAAGGTTATTGCTACTAGATTGATTCGAGCCGCCAATACAAATATTAGCAGATTGAGAATAATCTATGTCTACAACAACGCTTCCTGGATAACTTATAATTAAACTATTGCTTTGAGAGCTAGTTTCTGAATTGATAGTATATCCAATTATTATATTATTGAAATAATTTGCCAAGCTTTGTGGATCACTTGGAGTTGATATAGTAGTTGTTTCATAGTTTGGTCCAACTAGGAGATTAGGGAGTTGTGCAACTAAATTGACTGATTTTAGAAAAAAAATGATTAATATAAACAGGAGATTTTTTTCATAACTCTTAGTATTATAAAGAATTTCAATAATATATCAACTTTGGTTTTCTCTCCATAGGTTGGGTAAATTAAGTTGAGATCGATAGCACAAAGGGAGTTGAGCCTCAATAATATTTTAAACACACAAAGGATTTTTTAGTTTTTTGTAGATCAACTTAACCCTAATATTTCATACCAATCTGCTGCGGAAGCCGGGAAGCCAGATGGATGCTGCGTTGATCTCGATGTCTTCCTCGGGCAGTGTGTACAGACACAGCCGTCGTCAGACTTCATCGCTCGCCTTGCCCCATCAGCTTTCGCGGTCTCCTCGTCACGATCAGTATAAAATATGCGGGTTAAGCAAAAATTTTAATTTTAATTGAATAACGATGTGCGAATCACCACTTTTTTCTATAAGTTTCAATTGTCAAGATTTTAAAAAACGTGCATGGGGTTTCGTCATTTTCAAACTCGAGTTTCAAAACTGATAAGGTAAAAGGTAGGTAAAAAGCTTTAAAAATATTTTAAAAAATCATTGCTCGCTATCTTGAATTACTATATAGTGTGTTTTTCTACTCAATAATAACCCATTTCACACTATGTCTTGTTGCAACGCTTCTACCAACCGTCCTACCTTTCATGACCTTTCCAAGAGGATCAATCCTGAGGAAAAGCTTCTTGTTAATTGCAAGCAGGTAGATGTCAATCAGCTCATGCCCCTCAAATATCAATGGGCGTGGGAATACTACATCAAAGGTTGCGCCAATCATTGGATGCCGAATGAAGTACCAATGCAAACGGACATTGAGCTTTGGAAATCGAATCGTCTCACTACCGAAGAACGTCATGTCATCATGCGTAATCTTGGATTTTTCAGCACAGCTGAAAGCTTGGTAGGAAACAATATTGTTTTGGCTATCTTTAAACATATCACCAACCCTGAGGCTCGACAATATCTGCTCCGTCAAGCTTTCGAAGAGGCGATTCATACTCACACTTTTCAGTATATCGTCGAAAGTCTCTCTCTCGATCAGAGAGAAGTTTTTAACATGTATCATGAAGTCAATTCGATTCATGATAAAGATGCCTTCGAAATGACACTCACTTCTGCAATTATGGAGGAAGGTTTTTCTACCGATACTAAGAAAGGGTTGCAGACTTTCCTCAAAAATCTTGTTGGATTTTATGTGATCATGGAGGGAATCTTTTTCTATAGCGGCTTTGTGATGCTGTTAAGTTTCAAACGTCAGAATAAAATGATCGGAATCGGCCAGCAGTTCGAATATATCATGCGTGATGAATCGATTCATCTCAACTTTGGGATTGACCTTATCAATGGGATTCGCGAAGAAAACCCTTCTGCTTGGACCCCTGAGTTAGAAAAAGAGGTGCGTGAGATGATTAAAAAAGCAGTCGAACTAGAAGTTGCCTATGCTCAGGATTGTATGCCTCGTGGTATTCTTGGTCTGAATGCAACACTCTTCCGTGACTATGTTCAATATATCGCTGATCGTCGTTTTGATCGCCTCAATATGTCTCTGGAATATGGGAGCAAAAATCCATTCCCATGGATGAGTGAAGTAACAGATCTTTCAAAAGAACAGAATTTCTTCGAACGTAAAGTTACTGAATATCAAAAGGCAGCATCACTAGAGTGGTAGAAAGCTCACCTCGAGAGCTAAACCTAAAATTCAGCTCTCTTGAAGCCTTAAAAAAATCGTTCAATGAATCAGCCCCCCCTACCACTCATTCCTTACTGAGCAGGACCAGGCCTCGCTTCATAAGTGCATTGAAAGTGAAAAATGTAGCTATTTCATCGGCTCTAAAGATTTCTTTTTCGACTCGATTACTAACGCTAGCCCGGATATTTCATGCTGATCGTGACGAAGAGGCTGTAAAGGCTAATGGGGCAAGGAAAACGAGTGTTTTGACTCAGAGCTGTATGAGTAATACTCTCCAAGTCAAAATGTGAGTCTAACGCAGCATCCATCGAGCTTCCCGGCTTACGCAATAGATCAGTATGAAATATCCGGGCTAGAGAGCATTTAAAAAACTTAACAATAGATCCTACAACACCAAATTTTCTTCATGAATAACAATCTGATTTTAAAAGGGGGACGTATTATTGATCCTGCTAATAACATCGATGCTATTGGTGATCTTTTTGTTACTGATGGGCATATTGCAGCTTCTCCGGCTCCAAGCGCTTCTATTATTGATGCTACTGGACTCGTTGTGGCCCCTGGTCTCATTGATATTCATGTTCATCTTCGTGAACCAGGCCAGTCGCATAAAGAAACTATTGCATCAGGCACGGCAGCAGCAGCAGCAGGTGGTTTTACCACTCTGGTTTGCATGCCCAATACAACCCCTCCAATCGATTCACCAGAAACACTAGCGTGGGTTCAAGAAAAGATTCGATCCACAGCCTCAGTTCATGTCTTCAGTGCAGCAGCACTCACGTGTGATCTCAAAGGTAAAGAGATTGCCCCGCTAGAAGAGCTTGCTCAAGGTGGTGCTATTGCTTTTACCGACGATGGTCACTGTGTCCAAAATCTAGCGATCATGCGTGAAGCTGTATTGCGTGCACATCAACTTGGCGTTCCCATCATGGATCATTGTCAAGAAGCGACCCTCACTACAAAAAGCATCATGCACGAAGGAGCATGGAGCTATCACCTTAACCTTCCTGGATGGCCCTCCCTGGCTGAGGAGATGATTGTGGCTCGAGATATTTTACTCGCAGAGGAGATGAATCACCCGATCCATTGCCAACATATTAGCTCTGCAAAAAGCATTCATCTTCTTCGTGAAGCACGTGCCCGAGGAATTCCTATTAGCGGAGAAGCATCTCCTCATCATATCACCCTAACTGATGAAAGTTTAAAAAAGGGAGATACCAACTTTAAAGTCAATCCCCCACTTCGCACTCAGAAAGATATCGATGCGATCATTGATGGTATTGCTGATGGGACAATCACTATCCTAGCCAGCGATCATGCTCCTCATGCTCTCAATGAAAAGCAACTCCCCATTCATCAGGCCCCATTTGGCATGATAGGACTCGAAACGGAATTAGCTGTTTTTTTAACAACTCTTTTTCACGAGAAAAAAATTCTCTCTCTTTCTCGACTCCTTGCTATGCTCACTATCAATCCTGCAAGATTGCTCAAGATAGACCGCGGGACCCTCTCCACTGGGGCTCCTGCAGATATCACTCTCATCGATATCAACTCGCATTGGAACTACGATCGAGAAACTTCCGCATCGCTTTCTCGTAACACCCCATTTCATGGTCATCACTTCCAAGGGCGTGCCGTTAGGACTATTGTAGCTGGGAAGACCGTTTGGGATTTGAAATAAGAAAAATAGCCTCAAAAGAAACATAAAGAATTTTTCTTAATTTTTTGTGTTCTTTGCATTTTTTACGACTATTCTCTGAAATTTCCATGCTCTCTTCCTCCACCCTTCAACCCTCCCCCTACAGACTTATTGTCAAAGACCCAACCAGTTGTGCTCGCGCTGGGATCCTTCAAACACGTCGAGGTCTTATTGAAACTCCTATTTTTATGCCTGTGGGAACACAAGCAACAGTCAAAGCTGTTTCTCCAGATGAACTGACGGAACTAGGTGCCTCCATTATTCTTGGAAATACCTACCACCTTCATGTTCGTCCTGGCGAGGCCCTCATTAAGGATCTTGGGGGCTTACACCATTTCATGCAATGGAATCGTTCCATCCTTACTGATAGTGGTGGATTTCAAGTTTTTTCTTTAGCTCGATTAAGAAAAATTACGGAAGAGGGAGTTCATTTTCAAAATCATCTTGATGGTACTCCGACCTTCATCTCTCCAGAGGTCTCCATGCAAATTCAACACGACCTAGGATCTGATATTGTCATGGCTTTCGATGAATGCCCCCCCTACCCCTGCTCTCATGAGGCCATGACAACAAGCTTAGAGCGCACCTTGCGCTGGGCAAAACGATGTCAAGAATGGTGGAGCTGCCAATCAGAGTTACCCCAACAAGAGAAATTACCTCTTGTTTTTGGAATTGTCCAAGGCGGCTCTCATGACGATCTTCGAAGATATTCTGCAGAGGCCCTTGTCAAGATCGGTTTTGATGGCTATGCCGTTGGTGGAGTCAGTGTGGGTGAGCCAGAACCGGAGATGATGCAAGCTATTGAAGCCAGCACTCCCTACCTTCCAGAAGATAAACCTCGCTACGCCATGGGGCTTGGAACTCCTCCCCAAATGGTTGAGATGGTAGCACGTGGTATTGATATGTTTGATTGTGTATTACCAACACGTCTCGCACGTAATGGAACAGCTTTTACAGAGCAAGGCACTCTTAATCTCAAAAATGCTCCATTCGCACGTGATACGTCCCCGATTGAGGAGGGATGCACCTGTCCAGCTTGTCAAAAATTCTCACGAGCCTACCTTCGCCATCTTGTCAAAGCAGAAGAAATCTTAGGATTGCGTCTTATCTCGCTTCACAATCTTCATTTTTATCTCAACCTCATGCGTCGAACACGCCAAAGCATTATTGAAGGAACCTTTAGTCAGTTTCGTCATGACTTTGTTTCAGGATACAAAAGCCGAGATTCAATCTAGCCCGCATATTTCGTACTGGTTCGTCGCGAGGCGCCGCGAATCCTGATGAAGACACCACCGGCGGTCGGGAGACCGCGGTGGAGACTGCCTTTAGGCAGCCCTGAAAGGGCGAGACGAGCGAGAGCGAGCGAGTCAACGAAGGTGATGGATTGCGACGACGGCTGTATGTTTCATGCTGCCCGAGGAGCAATGCGAAGCTGACGCAGTATCCATAAGCCTTCGTGGCCTCCTCGTCACGATCAGTATGAAATATCCGAGTTAGTTGAACAAATCCCTTCAACCTCCACTAGGGCACCCTTTGGAAGTTCTTTCACTCCAACTGTACTACGTGCTGGATAAGGCTCTGAAAAATATTCAGACATGATTTGATTCACTATCGGAAAAGAGTTCATGTCAGTAATAAAGATGGTCACTTTAACAATATCCTTAAAGCTCGCTCCTGCATGAGTAAGAACAGCCTGCATATTTTTAAAAGCTCGATGCATCTGCTGTTCAATTCCATTCACAAGCTGCATCGTTTCGGGATCGATTCCAATCTGACCGGAAAGATATAGAGTATTGTCCAGCTTCCTGGCCACAGAATAGGGGCCAATTGGCAAGGGATAACAATCGTGAGAGATTTTTTTCAAGGAGTGATTACTTTTTGTTTTACCCATAACTTATTAAATGAAAAAGAATTATCTCACGTTGTTTACCCATGAAAATGGATCTGATTTCTTACCTGCAACAAATTGATATTTTTTAGGCTTATAATATTTATCAAAAAAATACTGAATCTCACAACTCACCCGTTTAAGAAAATTAAGACATTTTCTTTTAGTATCGGAGAATTGGTACCACTTCATAGCGCGAATGGGAATCGTCTCTTGTAGTAATCGTTTCCAGTCTTGAAGAATCGCTTCTCTTGTAAAGCGAGCTCCTGAACAATGGCCTTTATTGACTAATCTGGAACGAAAAAAAGGATCTTCTTTTAATTTTTTAAGCTGCATAAATAGATCCTGAGTTGAATTGGCAACCAGATAATCTTTTCCTGGTTTTCCATCACCAGCAAAGGCTGAATCCTTCCCTCCAATGAATGGAACGCCAGCAAGCCATGCATTATAAAGTTTGTTGGCAGGTTTATAAGAAAAAGAACTCCCTGAAAAATCTCGAATTGCAACAATACAATCGACATCACTGAAATCATGCCAACGCTTAAAATCTCGATGCACAAAGCGAAGTCCAAGCTCATTTTCGAGGCGTAAATGCCATTCTTGAGAGCATAGTTCTGGAGCTATGCTTTGTGAGTCCCCCATGAAACAAATAGTTTCAAAACGCTCTCCACGTTTCAAGTCTCTTGGAATGAGAAAAGGCTGAGACCAGTGTGGAATAAACTCCGTAAATGGAAGGTGCTTTGTAGAGTATCTATTAGGAATAAGGTGGAGCATAGCAGCAGGATGAACAAGACCACCATCTGCAGCGATACCGACTACGAAAAGAGATCTACTAAATCTTAAATTTTTGGGGTAGGCGTACAAGAGGCCACTCAGTGTAATAACAATACCACTTTGAGGTAGTTGAGGCATCTTTGTAAAAAAATTGCACTGAACTCCAGCTTTTTGTAACAAGGAACCAGTTTGGTAAAGCCACGTGTTCGAAGTTAAGCTACTGTTTCTTTCTTCTACAAATTCAATGAACTCTCCAGTCTCCCATTGAGCACGCCAGGCTCGACTTGGAAAAAAATTTTCAGGCATACAAAAATATATTTTCTCCATCAACATGAGAGGAATAGAATCCCGAGCTTTCTTTTCAAAAAAAGAGCGTAGAAATTTATTCAAGATTTCTTTGAAATAGGAATGATTCTTTCTCCAAACACCCATTTTACTATAGAGTGTTGCCATACGTTGTGATAATAGCGATGAGCGTTGCCAATATAAAGCAACCTTATTGTAACAATCCAATAGAGCTTCATTTTTTTTAAAATCTGCTTCTAAACCTGCCTGTAACCAGCTTACAGAATGCTCTTCAAAGCAATTCCTGTTTTCACATTTAGCGAGAGCTATTCTTTTTTCTCTAATTTCTTCGAGAAGAGCGAATGTCTTTTGAAATTGGAAACGAGGTAGTTCATTGCCAGGGAGGATTAGCTTTAGCATCTGAATCATCTTTTCTGATGATTCATTCATTGCAAAAGC
>JAIPKF010000033.1 GCA_021733705.1 Chthoniobacterales bacterium | reverse complement strand
GCGTTGATCTCGAAGTCTTCCTCGGGCAGTGTGTATACACACAGCCGTCGTCAGACTTCATCGCTCGCCTTGCCCCATCAGCCTTCGCGGCCTCCTCGCCACGATCAGTATGAAATATGTGGGTTAATGTCATCTCAAGTGATCCTCTATTGAAACGTGATGAGTGGCCGTTGACGACCTCTTTTTTATCTCTATAGTAGAAGGGCTATGAATGAGCACCCTGAACAATCCGAGTCTACTTCCAAAAAGCGTGTCATTATTGGCATGAGCGGAGGGGTGGATTCAAGTGTTGCGGCCTACTTACTCCAGCAAGAGGGATGGGATGTTGTGGGGGTGACGATGAAACTCTGGCCTCAGGATTGTATGTCCCGTGCTGAAGATAAATGCTGTGGTCCCCAAGCCATTGCTGATGCTCGCAGCGTAGCCCATGCACTTGGGATTCCTCATTATGTGATTGATGAAGCAGTCCCTTTTGAAAAGCTAGTGATCGATTATTTTTCTGAAGAATACAAACGGGGTCGTACTCCCAATCCCTGTGTCATGTGTAATGAAAAATTAAAATTCGGGAATCTCTGGGATAAAGCTACCTCACTTGGAGCTGACTATATTGCTACGGGTCACTACGCAATTATTGAGCATGCTCAGGGGAAAGCCACCTTGCGCAAAGGCTTGGATGAAACCAAAGACCAATCCTATTTTTTATTTAGCCTACGTCAGCCTCAACTCCAGCGTGCCCTCTGCCCACTCGGAAAACTCACTAAAAAAGAGATTCGAGCTATTGCACGAAAACTAGGTCTTAAAGTTGCAGAAAAAGAGGATAGTCAAGAAATCTGTTTTGTTCCTGGGAAAGATTATAAAGCATTTTTGCGTAGTCGGGGTGATCTCTTTCAACCAGGTGGTTTCTATGATACCGAAGGAAACTATCTCGGCGAGCACGATGGTATCGAGCTTTTCACGGTAGGTCAGCGCAAAGGTCTTCCTGGAGGTTCTCCCTACCCTCTCTATGTCGTGGCTATTGATGCCAAAGACAAAAGAGTCATTCTTGGAAAAGAGAGTGATCTTCTCTCTGAAACCTTCGAAATAGATCGTCTCAATTGGTTAGAAGAGGTGCCTAAGGCCCTCCAGGAAATTTCAGTTCGCGTTCGCCATGGTCATGAGGGAGCGCGTGCTACTATCCTTGCTCATGATGAAGATCATGCTGTCGTCCTTCTTTCAGAGCCGCTTCGAGCAGTGACTCCAGGACAAGCAGCTGTCTTTTATGATGGTGATGTGGTCCTAGGAGGAGGATGGATTAGGAAGCGCTCGGCACCAGCAACTACTCAGTTTTTGGAAAATTTAAAAGAAGTTACCCTATAAATAAGAGTCACCTCACTGTGTCATGATTGTTCTCCTTCGCTTTCAATCATGGTAAAAATCGTATCACTCTAATGAACCATCAAGCAGATATCAACGCTCCATCAATCGATCAAGAGCACCCCGTCACGACGCATGACCAGAGCTTTGATTCCATCGAAGAGATCATTGAAGAAATACGTAATGGGAAAATGGTGATTGTGACTGATGATGAAGATCGGGAGAATGAGGGAGATCTCATTATGGCGGCTGCCAAGGCTACGGCAGCGGATGTCAACTTTATGGCTCGTTATGGTCGAGGGCTCATCTGCGCACCCATTACAAAAGAACGAGCTGAGCAGCTTCAACTTCCTCCCATGGTGACGCACAATCGGGAAATGCATAAAACCGATTTCACTGTCTCCGTTGATGCGACGCATAGTACCTCCACAGGTATTAGTGCTCATGATCGTGCTGTTACAATTCAGATTTTAGCCTCTCCTACTACGCATCCTGAGGAGCTACGACAACCAGGACATATTTTTCCATTGCAAGCAGCTGCTGGAGGTGTTTTGCGTCGAGTAGGCCACACGGAAGCAGCTGTTGATTTGGCTCGACTTGCAGGGCTCGACCCATCGGGTGTTCTTTGTGAAATCCTGAATGAAGATGGAACGATGGCACGTCTTCCTGACTTGCTTCGATTCAAAAAAGAACATCGACTCAAGATGTGTTCTATTCGTGACTTAATTGCCTACCGACGTATGAGGGAAAAGCTCGTGACACGTGAAGAGGAAATTTTTCTTCCCACAGAATATGGAGATTTTCAGCTTTTTTTATACCGAGCATCTATTGCTGACTCGGATCAACAACATCATCTTGCGTTAGTCAAAGGCCCCATTGATTCCTCAAAGCCAGCATTGGTCAGGGTCCACAGTGAATGTTTCTCGGGAGATATTTTTGGATCACAGCGTTGTGATTGTGGACCACAGCTTCATATAGCTCTCAAACAGATTCAAGAGAGTGGTCATGGAGTTCTTGTCTACATGCGGCAAGAGGGACGGGGTATTGGACTTGCTGCTAAGGTTCATGCTTACAAATTACAAGAAGAGGGACTCGATACGGTTGAAGCAAATATCAAGCTCGGCTATCCCATGGATCTTCGTGACTATGGCTTAGGTGCTCAGATTCTTGTGGATCTTGGTGTTCGCAAGATGCATCTCTTGACCAATAATCCAAAAAAAGTTGTCGGTCTTCATGGGTTTGGAATTGAAATTATGGAGCGTCTTCCCATTCTAACTGGCTCCAATCAATACAACGCTTGCTATCTTTCAACCAAAAAAGAGAAGATGGGGCATCTTCTAGACCAACTCTCACAAAAGTAATCCTACTCTTTTTCGTGACTTCCCTTAAAATTAAAAATCTCTCCATTGTTTATGCATTATCGTGATTGTTCCTGTGCCTCGTTACGTGTTGAAGATATCGGCAGATCTGTGACCCTGAGTGGATGGGTTGCATCTCGCCGAGATCATGGAGGCGTTATTTTTATTGATCTGCGTGATCGTGAAGGAATGACACAAATCGTCTTTCGTCCTGAACACCATCCCAAAGCAGCATCAGAGGCCCATTCTCTGCGCTCTGAGGATGTAGTAACCATTCACGGAGAGGTAGTCGCCCGTCTTGAAGGTACAGAAAATGACGATCTCCTGACTGGTGCTGTAGAACTTGTAGCAGCAACATTACATGTTCTCAATCGTTCCGAGGTTCCTCCATTTCCTATGGAAGAACGGATTGGTAATGAAGATCTTCGTTTGACCTATCGCTATCTCGATTTGCGTCGTCCTGAGATGACGGCCAATATTCGGTTGCGTCATCGTGTGACAAAAATAATTCGAGATGTGCTCGATGAGGAGGGTTTTTGGGAAATAGAAACTCCGATTCTTTGTAATAGCACTCCGGAGGGAGCCCGTGATTTCCTGGTTCCTGCACGCCTCTCTCCTGGAAAATTCTATGCCCTTCCTCAGGCACCCCAGCAGTACAAGCAGCTTCTCATGGTTGGTGGTGTCGATCGTTATTTTCAAATTGCACGGTGTTTCCGTGATGAGGATTTAAGGGCCGATCGGCAACCGGAATTCACACAAGTCGATATTGAAGCATCCTTTATCTCAGATAAAAAGATTTTTGCTTTGATCGAAAAGATGTTTCAAAAAGTCTTTCGTGAGGCTCGTGGTATTGAAATCAAGACTCCTTTTTTGCGAATGACCCATCAAGAAGCGATGAATCGCTTCGGAAGTGACAAGCCCGATATGCGCTTTGAAATGGAGTTGCAGGATATCAGCTCTATTTTTTCGAAAACAGAATTTAAGGTTTTTCGTGGTGCGCTCGATAATGTTGGGGTCATTAAAGCAATCAATGCAAAAGGATTTGCCTCTATTACCTCTGGGCAGATAGAGACATTAACCGAGGTAGCAAAGAGCGCTGGTGCAAAAGGACTCGCCTTTATCAAAGTGGAAAATGGTGAATGGAAATCACCGATTGTCAAATTTTTTACTGAGACTGAAAAAGCAGAACTCTCAAAGCAGCTCAAGATGGAAGAGGGAGATCTCATTCTTTTTGGTGCTGATCGTTGGGAAACAGCATGCGCAGCCCTTGGCCGGGTTCGTCTAAAAGTAGCAGAGTATCAAAAAATCCCGATTGATCGTGAGGAGCTTGCATTTCTTTGGGTTGTCGATTTTCCTTTGCTCAGTTACTGCGAGGAGGAAAATAGATGGAATGCAGTGCACCATCCCTTCACCCGTCCCAAGGCTCAAGATGAAGAACTCCTCCTTACCGGAAGATTAGGAGAGGTGCGTGCAGAGGCCTACGATATTGTTCTTAATGGTGTGGAAATTGGAGGGGGAAGTTTGCGGATCCATGAGCGTGATTTGCAGGCACGTATTTTTGCAGCACTAGGAATCAATGAAGTTCAACAAAAAGAACTCTTCGGTCATCTTCTTAATGCATTTCAATATGGGGCTCCTCCACACGGTGGTATTGCCCTCGGACTCGACCGTCTTATTTCACTCATAGCTTATGAAGAGTCGATTCGAGATGTGATTGCCTTTCCAAAAAATAATCGAGGAATGGAACTCATGACTGGATCACCTTCTCCAGTTGATGAGAAAGAACTTCGTGTTCTCTCCATTACCTCCACATCAAAGAAATAAAACTTCTAGAGCCACTTACTTTTTCTCACTTGTGATCTATGCCTCAAAAACCACGATTACTTCCCGGATTTACAGCAACATTAGATCGCTTGTTCTATGATCCGGAGCGGGGAGCTACTCTAGAAAAGCCCCATCTCTTTATTTATTTTATTACGATTCATAATAAAAGTGATCAAGCCCTTACCGTAAAAGGAAGAAAGTGGGTGGTGCGTGAGGCTAACGGAGAAGTGATGGCGCTAGAGGGAGAGGGAGTGGTTGGCTCTTTTCCTCATTTAAAGCCTGGAGAAAAATTCTCCTACAACAGCTGTCACACAACCCATGGAGCTGCTATTGCAGAGGGCTCCTATCTTGGACTTACCGACTTAGGAGAGGCTGTAATAGCACCTATTCCTTCTTTTGAACTTGTTCCTGAATAAAATCCGAAGGCACAGGGGCAAGATCCAAACATCTCTGCAAAAGCTTTCGAAAAATGACTCAGACTCGAATATCCCACGGCCATCGCAGCCTCGGTCACATTATATTTACCACTACGCAATAACGTGGCAGCACGTTCTAAGCGAATATTTCTAAGATAACGACTGATTGTTATTCCTGTATACAGAGTAAAAGTACGACTGAGATAGGAAGGACTACACCCGGCATTACGAGCACACTCCTGGAGCGAAGGAGGATATTCTAAATTTTGAGTCAGATTTTTCTTAACAGATTCAATACGTTCTAAAGCAAGACGTTCTTTGCGGTGGGTGCAAAAATCTTCTAAAGGCTCTAGGAGTGCATGAGAAAGGAGTTCGAGTATTTTTGAATAAAACCATAACTCTGGACGTTCCTTTTGGTGATGAGGTAGAAAGAGCTCTTCACACACCGATCGCACATGAAAACAAAAAGGAGAAAGGTTCGGGGCTAGCCCGCCTATTTCATACCTAACACCTACGGAAGCTGGGAAATCAGATGGATGCTGCGTTGATCTCGAAGTCTTCCTCGGGCGTTGTGTACACACACAGCCGTCGTCAGACTTCATCGCTCGCCTTGCCCCATCAACCTTCGCGGCCTCCTCGTTACGATCAGTATGAAATATTCCGGCTAATTTTTGAGGAGTTTTTTTGAGTAAGTGGGTAATCTCTTTTTTTATTGGGTGGGGATATATTTTTAATAGTGAGAGAAGCCAATTAGTAGAAATTTCTAAAATTAAAAAATGATGTTGTTGACCTGCTTCTCGGTGCATGAGGATAGAAGCATTTTTTTTTACTAAAAAGAGACTTTTTTGAGAAGAGATCTGTAGGTGAAAGTTCTTCTCAGGTTCTTTTTTGGAATAACTATAAATAGGAGCATTACCGCTAATATTAAGGAGCAATATTAAAGAGCCATTGTGATAATGATCTGAGATCACCGTTGGCTGACTCGTGCTAAATTGATAGCGCGTCAGTAAGACCCCTCTCTCTTCTAGGGGGCCGTAGAGGATGAGCCCACGTGGGGCATCGGATCTTTTATCATCAAGGGGGTCCATATCTGTGACCATACCATTTTAGTCAAGTTACTATCTCCATGAAAAAATCTAACTAGCCCGGATATTTCATACTGGTTCGTCGCAAGGCGCCGTGAATCCTGATGGGGAAAGGAAGGCGAGCATTTTGATGTAGGGCTATATGTATCCCTACTGCCCAAGTCAAAGTGTGATTCAAATGTGGTATCGATCTCACTTCCCGGTCTCCGTAGGTGATTAAAATATGCGGATTAGGACAAGGAAGCGCTAATTTTTTGAAAGTAGACGCAAGCATAATATTGATTTCATGTTATTGTCCCCTCCCTATGAAATTCTCCCTCTCCCCACTCATTCTTCTTTTTTTTGTGCTTGGAAGCTCATTACTAAATTTGAGAGCCAATGATGAAAAAGCTCTTTTTGAAACAATAGAATCTGTTCCTATTCTTGATCCTAATAATAAAGCAGATCCTGAAACAGGGTTGGGAGCGGTTAAGGATCCCTTTTGTATGGGGAAGTATAAAGTTACTGCAAAACAATACGTAGAATTTCTCAATTCTGTTGCTAAGAAAAATGATCCTTATGAACTTTTTGATGACAGAATGGAGAATGATCCAGCGGTGAGTTGTATCAAAAAATCAATTGATAAAAAGGGGCTCTTTTCTTACCAAACAATTCCAGGGAGAGAGGATTTTCCAATAACCTATGTTGATCTTTTTTGCTGTTTACGTTTTTGTAATTGGCTCAGCCATGGATCTCCTTGTGGTGATGAGGGCTACGAGGTTACGGAAACGGGGGCCTACACAATAGAGACAACAGGAGACGATCATGAGGAGGTCACAATAGAGGCATCTGCAGGAAGTTCTTATTTTCTCCCAACGGAAGATCAGTGGTATAAGGCTGCCTACTACCATCATCATCCTCAAAAATTGATTTCCTACGATCCTGAGAGCCCCATTCCTTCAGTTCAAGATTCAGACTCTTTTCTCTACTGGAACTATCCTACTCAAACAATGTCAGAACCGTGGAATGGCTTAGGATCTAGTAGTGAAGCTGCAAATTACTGCAAGCCACATCAGTGGTGGTACTCCGAATACACTACTAGTGGAGCGCCCTTCTTAACACCAGTGGGTCTCTTTAAGAATACTCCTGGGCCTTATGAAACTTTTGATATGGGGGGAGATGTGAGTGAGTGGACCTACTCTTTAAATAATATTGAGGAGAGCACAGGAATCTCTCAGTGCTTTGTGCGTGGGGGATCTTGGGCTTCTGAAGCAGGTGAACTCCATCGTAGTAAACATACGGCGCTGGAAATTACCACTAGAAATAATACCACAGGATTTAGAATCGCATCTTCTAAAAATTCCTATGAGAAATTAGAAAATAAGAAAGATCTAGCTGAGGAGCTCATTGATGAAGCTACTGCCCCTACCCACTATGGTCTTGATATCACTCGTGGAAGTTACACTGCTGCTAAATGGATTGCTGCGAATGTAGGAACAGAAGTGCTGGAGGCAATAGCTCTCAACTTTTTTGGGGAATACATGATTCTTCCTTACTGTCTCTACATGGGAGCTGTTATTGCTTATGAGTATTATAATGGAGAATATGAAGCAGCAGAGGCAACGTTCGTACATGCAATGTTTGATATTGCAACTATGCTTGGAGGTCGCTTTGGTATCAATGTGGCTGAAAAATTAGCTAATGGATTAAGAGAAGTGAGATTGGGTTCTATAGTCGATTTTTTTGAATGGATTCATGGTCAAGTTCATGAGCTCATTGACTTGATGGGAATAGAGCATGGACATGCTCCAGCTCCAGCTCCAGTTCCAGTTCCAGTTCCAGTTCCAGTTCCAGCTCAAAATTCAACTTCAGTTCCAGGTTGGGGATGGGGGCATAAACACAATACTAAATGTAACAATACTAAATGTAATCACCTTTCATTTACGAACTAAACGGTGATCAGGATAATATTGATTTCCTGCTACAGCAATTTATGATGCAACGGAGTATTAACTCATCCATAGCTGCAATCTTATTCTTTCAGCAAACAAACGAATTATGAGCACAGGACCCATTGGCCCCATTCATAGTGGAGCAAACCTTTTGCCCAAAACAGAGTTCTCTGGTTCCCAAAATATTAAAGGATCTCTAAGCGGTGTGCCTATAACCCTTGTTTCTAGCTCTCCTCAGAGGCAAAATATAAGGCGTCCTTCAGTGAAAGAGAGAATATTTTCTTCGCTCTTAGAGAGAATATCGACACAGGTAGGTCCTCTGGTTGCTTCAGTAAAAAAAAGTGTTCACCCTATTTTTGAAGAAAATACTCCAGAGGAAGATAGAAGTGAACTAGAAGAAGCACAAAAAAATTGGGCAGCATTGAATGGATGGCATGATGATAGACCAGCAGATTCAAGGCTCTCCTCTCTTGCAGAATATGCTTCTAATCCTGCTCATGCAGATCCTGCTATTTACGGTCCTGGTCCCAATATTCAACCTGCTCCCATAGATAGTACTCAAGCAACACGGGAGCCTATCATTGGAGGTAAATTTTACCGATTTGAATATTTCAAAAAAGCCTGCATAGAAAATTTTGGTAAAGAATCCTTCGATGCACTCTTTACTCAAGAGGAGCAAAAAGTGATGTCTCAGAGTACCTCTTTTGATCTAGTTGCTCCCTATGTTCGAGAGACACTTCAAGGAACTGCTAAATATGTGAATCGTCTTGGAGAAAAAGCTGCTATTAAGGGTATCACCCTTGGAAGTCAACCTGGAGCGGTTGGGTGGCTTCATAAAAAAATGGGAGGTCTACTTCCTAAAGAGCTCAATATTCCTTTGCAAATAGAAACCGAGACTCTCCCCCCTCCTGAAACAATTAATGGAAGATTAATTCAGAATACATTGAGAACCTTGAATGGTATTTCAAAAAAACGACTCAGCTATATCCAAGCGCTAGACAAGGTATCAGGAGGTATTATTGCACAACTCCCGCAGGTAGCCAATTCAGATCTTCAGCATATTCGTGAATCTATTATTGCTAAAAGAGAATCTATTCAGACTTGTTGTACAACAATGTCAGCTCATCAAGATAAAATAAATGAAGCACTCAGTTCCTTGCATTTGGAAGAACCGACTCACGAAGAGAGCTTTGTTCAAAAGATTCGTTTCCTTGCAGAATCCTACATAGAAGAACTCAAGGATGACCCTCTGCAATTAACAAACCAACTTGGTCTTCATGAGTGTGAGCGTAAAATCTCATTACTGAGTGAGCTTGCAGGTGCTGTTGAAATGATAGGCTCCCCTGAAGGATTACGAGAACCTATCGCAACACCTCAAAAAAATGAAGAATATGCTCGGGATATTGCAGGGCTCCTTTTTTCAGATATGAAAATCAAACATCTTTTGATGGAGACCCAATCTCTCAACAAAATCATCGATGACCAAAATCAGGTCTCCGCATCGATAGCAAATAATTTGTATCAAATGCAAGATTTAAGAAACACATCCTCTGAGCACAAAGAGGCTCTTGATAAACAAATTTCAAAACTCCAAGGTGCGTTAAGAATGAGTCATTCACATGTCAAGCAACTCCAAGAAAGCTCCAGAAAACTTCAGGATAATCTCAGTGAATTAGGATCAAGAAATTTTATTGAACATTTACAAGAACAATGGATAGAGACAGAGAGTGAAGGTATATGGAAAACGGTTCCAGAACATCGTGAGTGAAAATTGAATTTTCTAAAAAGATAAAGTCAATTTTGACGATATCATCCTCTCTTCTTTTTTTTGCTTGAGAGCCATAACGAAAAGAGAATCAAGCCGAGGGAGCAAAGAAGTGTTACTGTCATTTTTTCTCTATTAAAAGCAATTCCAATAAAAGCCCCAATAGGAGGGACTAGATAATTACACGTGGAGGCAAAGCTTGGCCCAGCACGATGGATGAGCATGACAAAAAGTGTATAGACGATCCCTCCACAGAAAATACCAAGAATCACTAATGCTATGATAGCTGAAGAAGTCAGATGAAAAGAGGTCATCTCCCACGGTTTTGTCCATAGGAGCATGAGTGGAATAGTTGTGATGGTGGCACCTACAAGAATTCCTTGAGCAGAACGGATAGGCCCTAAGTGAGAGCCAAGCCGCACTTGAATAAGAAGCATTGCCATCGCAAAAAAAAGTGCTGAAGCAAGCACAGCAACTATTGGTAATAAAAGCGAAGCAGGAGCTGAATCACTTGTGATCGCCACATGAGAAAATTGAGGCCACACGAGCACCACAATACCAATAAACCCCAAAAAAATCCCCATGGCTTTGTTAGTTGAGATCTTACTTTCCTTAATAAAAAAGGCCTCTAGCAGGGTTGTGAACAATGGTACCGTCCCAATAAGAATGGCGACAATGCTACTTGCCAGTTCAATTTGAGCCCATGCCACAAGGATGCATGGTAAAGTTGCTTCAAGAAGACCAATGAGAATAAAGTCCGGAAGTGCTTTCCAAAAATAATATTTTGGAACTTTGGAGGAATCTTTTTCTAATGGTGCTGCAAGGAGAAGAGTGAGGGTGAGAGCCCCGATTCCGACACGTCCTGCAGCGATCATTGAAGTCGAAAAACTTTCAAGAGCAATTTTGTTCAGGATATATTGTGAGCCCCAGATCAGACCAGCTCCAAAGAGGAGAAGGTAATTGATAACAATGAAAGAAGCTGATTTGGAATGAGACATAAAGAGGAAGTGTAATATTGCACGTGTCTCAAGTGCAATGGTCTTTGATCACTAGCCCGCATATTTCATACTGATTCTGCTGCGGAGGCCGGGAAGCCAGATGGATGCTGCGTTAGACTCACATTTTGATTTGGACAGTATGTACACATACAGCCCGGCATCAAAATGCTCGTCTGCCTTACCCCATCAGCCTTCGCGACCTCCTCGTCACGATCAGTATGAAATATCCGGATTAACTCGCATATTTCATACTGGTTCGTCGCGAGGCACCGCGAATCCTGATGCAGACAGCACCGGCGGTTGGGAGACCGCGGTGGAGACTGCCTTTACGCAGCCCTGAAAGGGCGAGACGAGCGGGAGCGAGCGAGTCAACGAAGGTGATGGATTACGACGACGGCTGTGTGCGTACACACTGCCCGAGGAGTAATTCGAAGCTGACGCAGTATCCATCAGTTGTTCGCAAGCCGCAGCAGAATCGGTATGAAATATGCGGGTTAGTCCAGAAAGCACTTTTTTTTTGGAGGTCTATCTGTTTTCCTTTTTAAGCATGGAAAATTTTATTACTGACAACCAACTAACTGCACTAGGAGAAAAAAATCGTCGTGAGGGAAAGCGTCTCGTGTTAACGAATGGCTGCTTTGACCTGCTTCATCTTGGACACGTCCGCTATCTTGAACAGGCTCGGCAGTTAGGGGATGTGCTGCTCATTGCAGTCAATAGTGACCGTTCGGTGCGCGAACTCAAGGGGCCGACACGTCCGTTAAATAATGAATACGATCGGGCCGAGGTTCTCGCTGCATTACGCTGTGTCGATCATGTGACCATTTTTGACTCATTACGGGTGAGTGATGTGATTCAAAAATTAAGGCCTGCTATTTACGCAAAAGGGGGGGACTATACACCAGAAACACTTGATCCAGAGGAGAGAGCAGCATTAAAGGAGTGCGGTACAGTTATACAGATTCTACCCCTAGTCCAGGATCGCTCCACAACGCGATTAATAGAGAGATTAAGAAGTTAACCCGGATATTTCACACTAAATCTATTACGGCTTGTGGAAAGCTCATCATTACTGCGTTGGTCTCGAATTGTGATTTGGGCGGTATGTACTCATACAGCCCGGCATCACAATCCTTCGCCCGCCTTGTACTAAT
>JAIPKF010000032.1 GCA_021733705.1 Chthoniobacterales bacterium | reverse complement strand
CGATAGAGTAAGCCCCCATGAACTTTAGGATGCAGTGTCTTAACACGCCCCTCCATCATTTCAGGTAACCCGGTAAAATCAGAAATTTCGAGGACAGGAATACCAGCTTTTTGTAACACTTTGGCTGTACCGCCCGTTGAAATCAGCTCTACATGATGAGCAAGAAGACCGCGTGCAAATTCAAGAAGACCTGTTTTGTTAGAGACCGAAAGAAGGGCACGTTGCATAAATTTCTAGATGAAACTTTAATTCTACGATGATTTGTTAATTATTACTAGTCCGGATATTCATACTGAAGCGTCATGAGGCACCGTGCAAAGCTTCTGAGTATAAGGCGGGCGAAGGATTGTGATGCCGGGCTAGTACTAGCGTTGATTATGAAACCATTAACATTTGCATAAAAAGCTTGCTTTCTGTTTTTTTTCTGCTTGGTTTGCCTTATGCAAACACTCCATTCTAAACCAAATTCCATTGTTTATTTCATTGGATTCACGGCAGCACTAGCGGGACTTCTTTTTGGACTCGATATCGGGGTTATCTCCGGTGCACTCGAGTTTATTCAAAAGGACTTCAGCGTAAGTGATCACGTTCTTGAATTCATCGTGAGTGCGTTATTGTGGGGTGCTGTTTTTGGAACCCTGATTTCAGGTATCCTTTCCAATCAGCTTGGACGAAAAAAAACCATGCTCGTGAGTGCCCTCATTTTTATCATTGGCTCGCTCTATTGCTCGATCAGTAATTCTTCCAATGAACTTATTGGAGCTCGTTTTTTTCTTGGAATTGCAGTGGGCGTTGCTTCCTTCACAGCACCACTTTATTTATCAGAAATCTCTCCACAACGCATCCGTGGCAGTATGATTTCTATGTACCAACTCATGATCACTATTGGAATCATGATGGCCTACTTTAGTAATATGTATTTTGGAACCACTGCTGTGATTAATCATCAGACAGGGGGGCATTGGAGAGTCATGTTAGGTGTTATTGCTATTCCAGCTGTACTCATGTTTTTAGGCATGCTGATTCTTCCTGAGAGTCCACGGTGGCTTTTTCTTAAAGGATTTCAAGAGAAAGGAACTAATGTCTTTCGTAGAATGTTACTTCAAGAGGAAGAGATTGCTACAGAAGTTGCAGAAATAATAAGAAATCTAGAACAAAAACAGAATGGATTTCACTTGCTTCTTAGCAATTCGAACTTTCGTCGTGCTATTATCCTCGGCATTTCTCTTCAATTTATTCAACAGCTCAGTGGTATCAACGTTGTGATGTACTATGCTCCACGTATCTTTAAAATTGCCGGTTTTGCAAGCACTTCTGGGCAGATGTGGGGAACGGTTATTGTTGGAATAACTAACATGCTAGCCACCTTCATTGCGATTGCTTTTGTTGATAAATTAGGTCGTAAACCGATGATGTATTTTGGCTTTGTGGTGATGGGACTATCGATGTTGGCCGTTGGAACGTTTTTAAATATGAACCTCGAGCAATCCCCTGTCCTTGGTTATTATGCTATCACCGCATTGCTCCTCTTTATTATTGGGTTTGCAATGAGTGCAGGTCCAATTATCTGGATTATCTGTTCTGAAATCTTTCCGTTAGGGGGACGTGATCTTGGAATTACCTTCAGTACCTCGGCAAACTGGATTTCTAATGCTATTATTGGTGGAACATTTTTAACAATGCTTGCCAAATTAGGAAATGGGAACACCTTTCTTTTCTACGGCGGAATTCAAGCGTTATTCATCATCTTTTTTGTGCTTTTTGTTCCAGAGACCAAAGGAATCTCTTTGGAAAAAATTGAGAGCAACTTGCTTTCAGGAAAACCACTTCGAAAAATTGGG
Organism: Chthoniobacterales bacterium; assembly: GCA_021733705.1. Classification (GTDB taxonomy): domain Bacteria; phylum Verrucomicrobiota; class Verrucomicrobiia; order Chthoniobacterales; family UBA6821; genus CAIWMF01. The sequence continues at coordinate 10,091 of JAIPKF010000032.1, read as the reverse complement.
AAGTAATGCCACTCTGTTGGTGAAACTTAAGAATTTTTCTATCCCCGTGAATCCTGATGTTTCTTGTAAGCGTAGAATCCAAATACAGGAAGAATCATTAGGATCACTCCAGAGGCAAAAACAGTGAAGTAATGCATGTTGCTTCCGATATCGATATTGCTTGGGGGGATAAATCCTACAACAAGAGTGATGATACATCCTACAAGTCCTAAAAAACAGATGACTCCGGTTCCGAAGATACCACCAGGAATTTTGAAAAGATGTGCTGCCGGCATTATTTTTATTTTTAGTTTCAATGCTGCCAGAAACATAAAAACATACATGAGAATGTAGAGTTCTGTGCTCAAATCTGTTAGTAGCCAGTAGGATCCATTGACACTTGGCATCAGCCCCCATGCAGAACAGACCAAACTAACAATCATGGCTTGAGTGATTAGTAATCGAGTGGGAACACCATGGCGATTTTTGAAGGTAAAAAAGGGAGGTAGATAGCCGCTCTCCGCAACCTGTAATATTCCTTTTACTGGTGAAATAATGTAACTAATCATCCCTCCCAATCCTCCACAAATAATCATGAGCATAATGACCGGAATAAGAACCGTGAAATGATATGTTTTTGCAAAAAGAGTGAAGATTTGCATAACTCCATCGACTAAATTGATTTGATCAAGAGGCAAGACCAGTGCGATGCCAAGTGATCCTAGTGTCATTGTCCCTAGAATAATGAGTACTGACACGCCGAGCGCTCTGGGGAAAGATTTTTCTGGGTTTTTAACATCGTTGATATGAACAGTTGCTAGCTCGACTCCAAGAAACGAGGTCATGATTGCCGTTAATGCCGTCAAGGAGGAAAAACTTTCAGCATGATTAAACGTAGGTAGCAAATTATGAAGATTGAAATGAATCTGCAAGGGCTTCCCTGTAACAACCCAGAGAAGAGCAAAGCCAATGATCAAAGCGATAGGAATCAGAGCTCCTAAGACGGAAAAAATAGTTGCTAGTGATGCAGAGCGATGAACCCCTGCTAGGTTCATAAAAGTCATTCCCCAGAAAACAATGAGGATCACACTCACGAGATACGTTTTATTACTCGCTAATGCAGGATTAAAAAAATAGGTCGCTGTAGCTGCAATAAACGAGAGAATAGAAGGAAACCAAACAAGTGTATTAATCCATTGAAGCCAGACGGCGATAAGACCAATTTTTGGTCCAAAGGCCATACAGGTCCAGTGATAGATTCCTCCCTGCTCCTGCGAGGAGGCAGAGAGTTGGGCAGAAACTAAAGCGACAGGAATCAAGAAAAAAAGAGCTGATAGGGCAAAGAAAAAAATTAATGTCGTTCCAAAAAGAGCTATCTGAGGAAGATTTCTAATATTATCAATCGCACTGATAATTAACAAAATAAGGGTATATTGACTGATCTGTTTTGCTCTCATATCGCAATACCGTAGCTGGTGTGAGGTTTCATATCAACAATAGCTACATTATTGGTGCTCAAAAATAGGAGTCGTTCTTTTAACCCGCATATTTCATACTGATCTACTGCTGAATACGGGAAGCCAGCTGGATGCTGCACCCAAGTTCGAAGTCTTGCCTTATCAGCCTTCGCGATCTCCTCGCGACGAACCAGTATGAAATATGTGGGTTAAGACTTTTCTTTTAAAACTGAATTTATGGATTTTTATCAAACAGAGACGATTGACCTCAAGAGTGATGATTATTTTATGCAGCAAGCATTGCGCCAGGCTCTGCATGCTTATGAAAAGGAGGAGGTCCCCATAGGAGCTGTTATAGTCTATCGCGATCGCATCATTGCCCGTGCTCATAATCAAGTTGAGGCATTGAAGGATGCCACAGCACATGCAGAAATCTTAGCAATCACCCAAGCCGCATCGGTCATTGGGGACTGGCGATTAAATGAGTGTGACCTCTATGTCACCAAAGAGCCATGCCCCATGTGCGCAGGAGCCTCAGTTAATGCTCGTGTACGGCGTGTGATCTTTGGATGCCAAGATCCTCGTGGAGGTGGGGCTGGAGGCCTTCTCAATATTCTTCAGATGCCGACACTCAATCATCGCTGCGAGATTCTTGCTGGAGTCCAAGAGAAAGATTGCGGAGCACTACTCAAAAACTTTTTTCAAAAAAAGCGACTTCAACCGAAACAGTGAACAAAAAAAAATCTCGCCATGAAGTAGAACCTCATGACGAGAAAATATTATTATAAAGTTAAAACTAAGATTAGTCCGTTACGATGACTTGAATCTGTACTGTTACTATTTTTGTTACTTTACCAGGATAAAGCGTGTTATCCTTTGTATTGAAAGCAACCGGTTTTTTAAACTCAAGCGTTGTTGTTCCTTTTGATGTTGGAGTAATAAAATATTCAGGAACAAAAGTTTGTGGAAATCCGCCGTAATTTTCATTATTATCATAATTATAAGAGCGTACTAAATTTACAGTAGCATACTCTTTAGATTCATAGTCTCCAACACCGGGCAGCTCAAATGACTTTAACAAAGTATAAAATCTACCGTCTTTTTCAACCTCTTCGCTAAACACTCCAATTTCACATTTCGTTGGTTTCGATAAACTAAGTGTTATAGGCTCTTCAATTAAAAGAGTTGAATCTTGTTGTTTGAGAACGTATTCTAAAATACTGGCAACTCTATATTTATATTCATCATTCTCCTTAATCAGATGAACTTGAGAAAAATTGAGAAGGCTCCCGTTGGCGTTGTATGTACTTTTATCGTAAATATTGATTACGTAAGATTCTCCCTCTTTACGAGCAGGGCTATTTGAAGTAGTGCTAGGAGTAAACCTAGGATAAACCCCAGGAGTAAAGGGACTTGGCTCCTTTGGAGCATCTTGAGCGTTTAAGTGACCCATCGTAAGTATGCTTAAGGCGATGAATCCTAGTGTATAGAAAAGCGGAGAGGCTTTGCTTGTTTTGTGTCGGAGGTATTTATGTTTCTTAAACGATATGTTTTATCTGTTGTTAATAAGAATAAGTACTTATTTTTTAGTTTATTTGATTTTTTGGGCTCTTAGAGATACTACGAATATCGCTTAAGTCTAGACCATTGTGACGAAAAAGAGAGTACGGGTCAGGTTATTTCTGCTCTCTATTTTATTAATAAACTACAAAATCAGATTCCCCTTTCCCAAAAGAATCACTGAGGGTTTGTGATAAGGAGCTTCGCTTGTGGCCTCCATCCAGGCATAGGACATGATGGTAAGAAGATCTCCAATTTTTCCAAGCAAGGCGGTAGCTCCATTGAGTTCAATAACTCCAGACCCTACTTTTCCATAAATGACATAGGTTTCAAAACGCTCTCCATTAGCCATATTACCAACAAGGATTTTTTCATAAGGAAGGAGTCCTACACGTTCTGCGAGGTCTGCAGCAATTGTCAAACTTCCTTCGTAATCAAGGGAAGCACCAGTGACTGTGGCTCGATGAATTTTAGATTTAAGAAGGCAGAGGGTCATAGAAATGGAAGAAGTTGAAGATGGACGAGGCTATCTCTCTTAGCTAATTTTTGCCAACATGAATATTTTTCTCATCGGCTCCGGCGGCCGGGAACATGCCCTCGCCTGGAAATTAAAACAGAGTCCTCGGCTCACGCGGCTCTTCACTGCTCCTGGAAATTCAGGCACAGCGGCCCTTGGAGAGAACATCCCGATTGCAGCTTCAGATTGCGTAGGTTTGCTAGCCTTTGCGAAAGAGAAAAAAATCGATCTCACCATTGTCGGTCCAGATGATCCGTTGGCACTCGGTATCGTTGATCTTTTTAAAGAAGCAGGACTTCGTGTTTTTGGCCCTACGGCCTCCGGAGCCCGTTTAGAATCTTCCAAATCGTTTGCAAAAGATTTCATGCAACGCCATGGAATCCCCACAGCAGATTCAAAAACATTCACCGATGCTATATCTGCCTACGAGTATGTTCGGGGTGCCTCTTATCCACTCGTAGTCAAAGCTGATGGGCTTGCTCTTGGCAAAGGGGTTGTGATTGCTCACAACGTGGAAGAGGCACGTGAAGCAGTACGGCAATCGATGGAGGAGAAAATTTTTGGAGCTGCTGGAGCAACCATGGTCATTGAGGAATTCCTCACCGGAGTAGAATGTTCTCTTCACGCTCTCATAGATGGGAAAAAGGCCCTTCTTTTTCCTGATGCACGCGATCACAAGCGGGCGCTTGAGGGAGACCAAGGTCTCAACACCGGAGGAATGGGAACCATCTCCCCTTCTGGAGTGTGTCCCCAAAGCATGCTGGAAGAACTTCAACGTACACTCTTGAACCGCTTTTTACGTGGGCTTGAGGCCGATGCTCTTGGTTTTCAAGGGATGATTTTCCCCGGGGTGATGATCACTCCTCAAGGCCCCAAAGTGCTAGAATTTAACTGTCGCTTTGGAGATCCCGAGACTCAAGTTTTAATGCGCCGTCTTCAGAGCGATCTACTCGATCTTATAGAGGCAACACTCGATGGAACGCTTGCCACACAACAGCCTCTCTGGGATCCACGCCCTGCCGTTTGTATTGTCCTAGCCTCGGGTGGATATCCTGGACCGATCGAGAAAGGAAAAATGATTCACGGAATGGAAGAGGCTTTGGCCTCTGACCCAGAAGTGATGATCTTTCATGCAGGAACCAGAGACGAGAATGGTATTCTCTACACTGCTGGAGGACGTGTCCTAGGAGTGACTGCGCTGGGAGAAACACTCGAAGAGGCCCGTAAAAAGGCGTATGCCGCTACCGATTTGATTAACTTTGAAGGAAAGCAGTATCGAAGGGATATTGGAGGAGTTGCTTTTAACCCGGATATTTCATACTGATTCTGCTGCGGCTTGCGAACACCTGATCGATACTGCGTCAGTCTCGAATTGCTCCTCGGGCAGTATGAAACATACAGCCGTCGTCGCAATCCATCACCTTCGTTGACTCGCTCGCTCCCGCTCGTCTCGCCCTTTCAGGGCTGCCCCTAAAGCCAGGGCAGTCTCCACCGCGGTCTCCCGACCGCCGGTGGTGTCTGCATCAGGATTCGCGGCGCCTCGCGACGAACCAGTATGAAATATCCGGGCTAATCCTTATTTTCGAAAATGTCAATTTTTGAAAATAACGCCCTTTTTTATGATGACTAACGCAAATAATAAACACTCTTATTATCGCTCTTGGCTAAAAGTGAAAATAATTTTCATGCCATCATGGATTGGCTTGACCTCATATCCTCAAATAATCTATACACCTGCGCTTTACTACACCCTCCAAATTTTAAATATATGAAGTCTCTATGCAGTTGTGTGCTCCTCGTTGTTTTTTTAACCTCTTTTCCTCTTTCAATAACAAGGGCCACTGTTAACGAGGTTTCTCATGAAGCTACTCAGAATTTTCAGAATTTATTTGATTTTGTCACCGTAGATCCATCATCCGGTGATCACGATTTTGCAGTTAGTAAGTCGATGGTCACTTGGGGAGACTTGGTTGAGTTCTTAAATGAGACTCAGCAAGGAGAACTTTATACGCCTGAGATGAACTCTTTCATCACACGTTCTCCAGCAGGAACAAGTAGTAGTCAGGTTTCCTACGCCATTAATGCCGATCACCCTGAATATGAGAGTGAGCCAGCAATCTGCTCTCTCGATACGGCCAAGCGCTATTGTAACTACAAGGAGGTTTCCTTTGAACGTCAGCTAAATCAACATGATGGTGAGCAGGATCATGTAGGGCAGGCCACTTCTCAGGCCTATTTTCATCTTTTAAGTACGACCCAATATCAACAATGGAAAGCCGCTTCCTCTCAATCATTCGATGCATTGAAGAGTGATGATCGTTGTGAGTGGATCGAGAATAATGCTGTAGATGCAGAACCTGTTCCCCAGTTATTACAACATGGATCAGAACCTCAACTATTCCCCTCACAAGGTGATCACGTGGGAGGCTTTCGGCTTGTGGTGGATAAGGGTTTGATGGTAGAGAGTTCTGAGCGCACAACACACACCGAACCCCTTCTACTAAGTACTAGTACATCAATCAATGAAGAAGGATCTGTTAAGCAGATTAATTATTTAGGACTTTGTGCAGATGCTGCACTAGCTATGTGGGATATAAATAGTATTTTTGTAGGATCGATAGCTCCTCCTTTAGGTATAGGTTTTTTAATTATTGATATGTTATTCGTTATGTCTGATTTAAGATACTTTGGTTGATGATATATCTTTTTCGGATAAATTTTAGGTATTTTTGGGTTCCTGAGCTGTCACTATTTTTTTTGAACACTTCTTTATTTTTGTTGTCGATTGAATAAAATCTTTTTTTTCAAACCTCATTAAAAATTCTATTCTATGAATCATTCTGTTCAAGAACTTGACCGTCGGGTCCAAGAGACAGGCTCTTGGGTGCATCCTCTTACAAAAGAAATCAGTCGTGTTGTCATCGGGCAGCAGGGACTTGTTCAAGGATTGCTGATCGGCTTACTGAGTAACGGGCATGTACTACTAGAAGGTGTTCCAGGCCTTGCTAAGACATTAACGGTCAAAACCCTCTCCTCCTGTATCGATGCCTCTTTTCAGCGGTTGCAGTTCACTCCAGACCTTCTTCCAGCCGATCTCGTTGGAACGCTTATCTACAATCCCAAAGAGAGTGTTTTCACAACACGCAAAGGCCCTCTTTTTGCTAACCTTATTTTGGCTGATGAAATTAATCGTGCTCCAGCCAAGGTGCAAAGCGCTTTATTAGAAGCGATGCAGGAGAGGCATGTAACCATTAGCGATGAGACTTTTCCTCTTCCTGATCCCTTCCTTGTCTTGGCCACACAAAATCCTTTGGAGCAAGAGGGGACCTATCCTTTGCCGGAGGCTCAATTAGACCGATTCATGCTCAAGATTGTGGTCGGATATCCGACGCGTAAGGAGGAGCGACAGATTTTAGATGCCATGGCAACCTCCTCTCCACGACTCCATGTGGAGCGTCTCGTTTCTAAAGAACAAATTCTTCGAGCTAGGGATGTGGTCAATGAAATCTATGTGGATGAAAAGGTGAAAGATTATATTGTGGATCTTGTTTGGGCCACACGGGAGCCTGCGGTTTACAAGCTAAAACTCGATGGAATGATACGCTATGGAGCCTCCCCGCGGGCTACTATCTTTCTTACGCTTGCTGCAAAGGCCCACGCTTTTCTCCATGGTCGTGGTTATGTCACTCCTCATGATGTGAAATCTGTGGGTCTTGATGTCTTGCGCCATCGCGTTGCCGTAAGCTACGAAGCAGAAGCTGAGTCGATCACCTCAGAAGAGGTTATCGGGAAGATTTTTGAGGGGCTCCCTGTTCCTTAGCCACGGGGGGGCATGATTTCTCTTGCTTCCTCTTTTTTAAGGAAAAAACTTCAACCTTCTCATGATCATTTTTTATTAGTGTGATGAAAGACTCCCAAGAAATGACGCGCAAAATTCGTCGGCTAGAGCTTCGAACCAAGCGCTTGGTAGAATCCTCCTTTGCAGGTCAATATCAAAGTGTCTTCAAAGGACAGGGTATGAATTTTGAAGAGGTACGCCCGTATGCTGCAGGGGATGAAATTCGCTCGATCGACTGGAATGTGAGTGCACGTACTGGTGACCTCCATATTAAAAAATTCAAAGAAGAGCGGGAAGTAACGGTCATGATTCTTTTGGATGTGAGTGCTTCAGGAAACTTTGGAAGTGTGGAGCAAAGCAAACGAGAAGTGGCTGCGGAGGTGGCAGCAGTGCTTGCTCTGAGCGCTCTCTACAACAATGACAAAGTAGGATTGCTTCTTTTTTCCGATCAGATTGAACTCTTCCTGCCTCCAAAAAAAGGCCGCTTGCATCACTTAAGGCTCCTGCGTGAGATGTTTTATTTTCAGCCTCAGGGACGTAAGACCAATATTCATGGGGCATTGGACTATCTCAATAGAGTGATGCATCGCAAAGCGATTGTTTTTGTCATTTCAGATTTTTTAGATGAGCACGATTTTTCTCGGCCCTTGAACGTGACTTCGAAACGCCACGATCTTATTGCCCTCCCCATGATCGATCCCGCGGAGGAGATTCTGCCTGATGTGGGGGTGATTACCTTAGAGGACCCTGAAACAGGAGCACAAATTGAAGTCAACACCGCTTCGAAAAAACTTCGTGAAGAGTATCAAGAAGAGTCGAGGCGCCGCACCTCCAAGCTTCTACATCTCTTTGGGGCACGCCGTATCGATATGGTTCCTTTGCGAACAACAGAAGATTATTTGCCGACTCTTCGCTCTTTTTTTGCTTCACGCGAACGCCGTAAAACAAGATGAACATTCCTTTCTTAGCAGTCATCGCTCCTACAAATTCTCAGATCCTTACTCCATCATCAGGAAACATGCCATCATTTGCTTCGATGCCGCAAGCGCTCCAGGGAGCACAGATTCCGCAAGCTCCTCAGATAGCTCCAGCACCACTTCACGATATTGTTGGGCCCTTTTCTTTCTTTGCTTACACTCCAATGCAGGTGGTTTTTACCCTTGTTGTGTTTATTCTATTTCTATTTCTCCTTATTATGGGGATTCGAAAATTACGTCAAAAACCCCCTCTAACACCGCGTGAGGCCTGCTTGCAAAACCTTCATAAAGCAAAAGAAAAGCTCATGGAGGGAAATGATCATGAATTTGGAATTCTTGTTTCTGGATTGCTGCGCGGCTATCTGGGGACGGCTTTTGGGTTAGCTGCTCCACGCCAAACAACCGAGGAATTCCTTTTGTCCCTACGCGATCACAATCGCTTTACTCCTATGGAACGAGAGTCGTTAGAGGCGTTTCTGGTGCGCTCTGATTTTCTGAAATTCGCCCATGGAGAGGCCAGCGAAAGCGACCGGCTCTCCCTTATTGAAGCAGCGGAAGAGTTTGTTCGAGGAGAGATCGTAGAACAGGCTCCAAAAACCGAGGAGGAGCTCGCATCATGACCTCTTTTCTGAATCACTTATTTAATACACATTGGGGGGAATTCTCCTTTGCTCGTCCATGGATTTTATTGGGATTACTGGTGCTACCGCTTTTTGCATGGCTGAAAGGCCGTTTTGGAGGAACTCCTGGAGTGCTCTTTTCCTCAATACAACCGTTCTTGAATTTAGGTAAGGAGCGCCGAGCACGTGCTGGAGGTTTTCTTGCCTCCTTTTTTTATCTTGCTATGGGGCTTTTTATTGTGGCTTTAGCACGTCCTCAATTAGGTCAAACTACTCAACATGTCAAAGCAAGTGGGATTGATATCATGCTGGTATTGGATGTCTCTGGTTCGATGTCCACCGAGGATTATACTATTGGAAATCAGCGTGCGAGCCGTCTTGAAGCAGTAAAACGGGTGACAGAACAATTTATTGAAGCACGACCCAATGATCGTATTGGAATCATTGCCTTTGCAGGACGTTCCTACCTCGTGAGTCCAATCACCCTAGATCACGAATGGCTCATCGATAACCTCGATCGTGTTCAGCTCGGCCTCGTGGAGGATGGAACTGCTATCGGCTCAGCACTAGCATCTGCTGCTGCACGCCTCAAAAATAGAAATGCTAAAACCAAGCTCATTGTCCTCCTTACCGATGGAGCCAACAATGCTGGAAAAATCATGCCGTTGACTGCAGCAGAGGCAGCCAAAGCCGTCGGCATTCGTATCTATACTGTTGGAGCTGGTAGTTCAGGACCAGTTTCTGTTCCTGTTCAAGACCGTTTTGGAAGGACATTCTATCAAACGGTCATTTTTGATTTCGATGAAAAGCTATTGGCAGATATTGCAAAAATTGGAGATGGAAAATACTTTCGAGCTGCTGATTCCGCCTCACTAGACAAAACATTCCAAGAAATTGATCGTTTAGAAAAAACCAAAATCGAAATTGAAAAAAATGTGAATCATCGAGATTTTTTCTGGTGGTTGATTGCTCTAGGTGCCCTCTTGCTCGTGATGGAAACATTACTCTCCCAAACACTCTGGAGAAAAATCCCCTAATTTGTAAACACGATGCCTTCTGATTCTACACTTCATTTTCAATATCCTTTGTGGTTGTGGTCCCTTCTTTTTTTAGTGCCCTTAGCGATTCTGTTTTTCTACGCAC
>JAIPKF010000031.1 GCA_021733705.1 Chthoniobacterales bacterium | reverse complement strand
GTCGGAACAAAAATTTCTGCAGGCGCTAACGCTGAACCTTCCATAGGGAATGCACTTCCATTAAAGTCAATTCCACTTGGATCCTCCTTACACAATATTGAGCTAACTCCAGGGCGTGGGGGACAAATCGTTCGTAGCGCAGGATCCCAAGCTATTCTGAGCAATAGAGAATCAGGATATGCCCTTATTAAGATGGCTTCAGGGGAGCTTCGTCGCATTAATGAAGAGTGTTATGCAACCATTGGTCAGGTAAGCAATGTAGAGCATATGAATGTCTCTAGCGGTAAAGCTGGTCGTAGTAGATGGCTTGGTATTCGTCCTCAAACACGCGGTATGGCGATGAATCCTGTTGATCACCCGATGGGTGGTGGTCAAGGAAAAAGTAAAGGTGGTGGCGGTCGTCATCATCCGATGAGTCCTTGGGGGCAACTCTCAAAAGGATTCAAAACCCGTGCTAAGCGTAAAGCTTCAGATCAATTTATCGTCCAACGTCGTAAAAAGAAATAATCCACTATGGCTCGTTCATTAAAAAAAGGTCCCTTTGTTGAATGGAAGCTTCTCGAAAAAATCGATAAGCTTAACGAAGAAAACTTAAAGAAACCGATTAAAACCTGGTCTCGCAGATCAACCATTGCACCCGATTTTGTCGGACACACATTTAATGTCCACAATGGACGCTCCTTTATTCCAGTTTTTGTCACAGAAAATATGGTGGGACATAAATTAGGTGAATTTTCACCTACTCGTATGTTCAAAAAACATGGCTCCCACACTGCTAAGGTAACGAAGTAATTTCAGATTTTTTATTCATGCAAGTACAATCCATTCATCGCTACGCAAAGATCTCTGCATTTAAAGCCCGGGAGGTGACTCGAGAAATTCAGGGGAAGCCGGCATTAGATGCCCTTGCAGAATTAAAGCTGATTCCTAAAAAAGCAGCTCCTATGATTTTTAAAGTGCTCAAAAGTGCTATTGCTAATGCAGAAAATAACAACAATATACATCCCGAATTACTTGTCATTAAAGAAGCTGTGATTGGAGAAGCTCCAACAATGAAACGTATTATGACCCGAGCACGTGGAAGTGCAGGAGCTATACGCAAAAGAACAAGTCATATTCGTATTGTCCTTACTGATGAAATACCTATTAACCGTCGGGAAGATCGTTTAACCAAAAAAAAGTCGATTAAGAAAAAAGTGTTACACTCCAAAACAAATCTCACGATTAATTCAGAGCAAAAACCTTTATCTGATGCTAAAGAAAATCCTTTAGAAACAGATTCTTAATCTTACTCAATAAAACAATATATTATTTATTATGGGACAAAAAGTTAACCCGATTGGATTTCGACTTCCTATTACCAAAGATTGGAGTTCTCGTTGGTATGCTTCTGAAAAGGAATTTGCAGGTTTTTTGCATGCAGATAGTAAAATTCGTCGAGGACTCAAGAAGAAATTAAAATCAGCCGCTGTCTCACGCATCATAATTGAGCGTGCTTGGAATAGTGTTAGAGTAACAATAGTTACTGCACGTCCAGGAATTGTTATTGGTCGTAAGGGTTCAGAAATAGAATCAATGACTCAAGAAATTTCATTTCTCGCAGGAGGAAAACAGGCTAAAATTGATATTGTTGAAGTAAAACAACCAGAAACTGATGCTACTCTCGTTGCGGAAAGTATCGCCTCGCAGTTAGAAAGACGCATTGGTTTCCGTCGTGCTATGAAAAAAGCAATGCAACTTGCCATGGATCTAGGTGCCGAAGGTATAAAGATACGCGCATCAGGTCGCCTTGGTGGAAGTGAAATTGCTCGTACTGAAATAGTGCGCTCTGGTACCATTCCACTTCATACTCTTCGTAAGAATATTGATTATGGTTTTGCTGAAGCCGATACTATTGCTGGAAAAATCGGTATTAAATGTTGGATTTGTAAAAAAGATGAGAAATCTAGTTTTGATACCCGTCAAGCTACAGCTGCTATCGATTAATTATTAGAAATCCATCATCAAAGTTTCATCTTAAATCTTCTATAAATTAAACAATCAACTTTCTGGTGAATTTCAATAAATCATAAAATTTATTAAATCCAGATTTATTAATTATTAACAGTTTCTAGAGACGACCAATCATCAACAATTTTTTGAGCTATGCCATTATTACCTAAAAGAGTTAAATATAGAAAAACGCAACGTGGCAGCAGGACAGGTATTGCTTCTCGTAATTTACGCATTGACTTTGGTGAATTTGGATTGCAAACACTAGATCGTGCTTGGATTACCAATACCCAAATCGAAGCTGCTCGTGTTGCACTAACCCGTAACATGAAACGTAAAGGTAAGTTATGGATTCGTATTTTTCCAGATAAATCAGTAACGGCGAGACCTCCTGAAACCAGAATGGGTAAAGGTAAAGGACAGCCTGAGTATTGGGTAGCTACCGTTCGTCCAGGGAATATTTTATTTGAATTAGATGGAATTCCTGAGTCATTAGCACGTGAGTCCCTCCGCTTAGCCGCAAATAAACTACCTATTCGTACAAAATTTGTAACACGTCACCATGCTGTTGCTTAATTGATTTAATCATATGAACACTTCTGAAATTAAAGAGTTGACACCCAAAGAGCTATCCGCTCGTATTGCAGGGCATCGTCAAGAAATATTTCACTTTCGTCTACAGCAACAAGCTGGGCAGCTAGAAAAGCCGCACCTTCTACGTATTGCTCGTCGTGAGATTGCACGTCTTCAAACCTTTATCAAACAAAAAGCTCAATAATTTTATAGTTTTCACTTTTCCAAATACTCACTGATGAACGATACAGCCCAAAATAATCAAATCCGTGGATTGCGTAAAACACGCTCTGGGGAGGTAGTCTCTCACAAGATGGATAAAACAATAGTTGTTAAGACAATCACTCGTGTACCGCATCCTCGTTTTGGAAAAATTGTTAAACAAGTTAAAAAATTTCATGTCCATGATGAAAACAATGAAGCTAAAATCGGTGATCGAGTTGCAATCATGGAAACACGTCCTATGAGCCGCCTTAAACATTGGCGATTAGTAGAGATAATGAAACATTAATTGATACTACTACCCTAAGATCATGATTTATTTACGTACACGCCTTGATGTTGCCGATAATACCGGTGCACGGATGGCAACAATGATTGGTGTGATTGGAAAAAAGACACTCTGTGCCCGAGTTGGAGATATTATCACTGCCAATGTCAAGGAAGCATCTACGGGTGGAACTGTAAAAAAAGGAGAAGTCGTTCGTGCTGTTATTGTACGAACTCGTCAAGTGATTTCTAGACCAAATGGGTTCTGTGTACGCTTTGATAGAAATGCTATCGTTATTATTGATAAAGATAAAAATCCCCGCGGAACACGTATTTTCGGTCCAGTAGCACGTGAGCTCCGTGAAAAAAACTTTATGAAGATTGTATCTCTCGCTCCAGAAGTAATATGATGTTAAAGAAAAAAAATAAATTACATGTCCACGTTGGTGATACTGTAAAGGTCATTTCCGGAAATCATCGTGGCTCAGAGGGTAAGGTTCTACGAGTGATTTCTGAAAAAAATCAAGTCCTCATCGAAGGCGTTCGTATGATTAAAAAACATCTAGGACGATCTCAAGAGCGCACTCAAGGTGAAATTATTGAACGTGAAGGCCCCATTCACATATCAAATGTAAAGTTAATTGAAAAAGCTATCAATGAAAAGAAAGCTGATTTAAAAGGTAATAAAAAACCTAAAGCTCCAAAGAAAAAAGAGGCTTTTTTGGAAGAAAATACATCACTAAGTGAGGAGCCTCCAAAAATTAAGAGCTCTAAAAAAGTCTCTCAGCCTAAAAAAAAGGAATAAGTTGCCATGCAAAAAGCTCCAGAATTTTTTATAGATTATCAAAATAAAGTCGTTCCAGCACTTCAAAAAAAGCGTGGATACAAGAACAAACATCAAGTACCTAAACTCGTCAAAGTTGTTATCAATACATCTGTTGCTTCCTCTCCTGATGTCAAACAAGCCCTTGAAATTGCGAAAGAAGACTTAGCACTTATTACTGGACAAACACCTGTAGAGACGATTGCTAAGAAAAGTATTTCTAATTTTAAGCTTCGCGCAGGTCAAGCAATTGGAGCAAAAGTTACTCTTCGTGGTAAAATCATGTATGAATTTTTGGAGCGCTTTCTTAAGATGGCACTCCCTCGTATACGGGATTTTAGAGGTGTATCGACTAAGTCCTTTGATGGTCAAGGTAACTATACCATTGGTGTAGCTGATCAATCTATTTTTCCAGAAATTGAACTTGATAAAATTAAACGAAATATAGGATTCGATGTGACTATTGTTACGACAGCTAAAAATAGCGAAGAAACAAGAGATTTTCTTACAGAATTAGGGATGCCGTTTGCAGGAAGAAATACCAAAAAAGCACCAGTTAAAGAAAATGAGACCTTACATACTGACAACTTAGAGATTACTATTCCTACTGAATTATGAGTTCCTTGACTGACCCAATTGCAGATTTATTAACACGCGTACGCAATGCAACACGCGTTCATAAAAAAGATTTTTTTGTCCCATACTCAAAAATAAAAGACGACATTGTTTCAATTTTGAAAAAAGAGGGTTACATAGAACATTATGAATTAGATCATTCAGAAGTTCACCCTCGTATTAAAATTATTCCACGTTATGTTGGAAAGAAATCTGCAGTTACAGGCCTGCGTCGCATGAGTCGACCAGGATTACGACGTTATGTCAGCAGCCAAGAAATTCCTCGTGTTCTGGGAGATATGGGTATATCCATTATTTCTACTTCTCGGGGAGTTCTTACAGGCCACGAAGCACGCCGTCAAAGAGTAGGCGGTGAATTATTAGCAACAATCTGGTAAATTACAGTATCGTTGTTGTATTGAATAAAAAAATCTGATTTTCTAATTTATAAATCAAAAATTTTAGTCAAACATTTATAAAAAAGCGTCCACTCTTAACACATTATTTTAGTAATCATTATCGTTTTATATCTGCGTGAGCAGATCGCGACTTCGCTCTTCCAATTATTATGTCACGTATAGGAAAAACTCCAATTAAACTTCCCAAAAATGTCAAGGTCACAGTGGCTGAAGATCGTACCGTTTTAGTAGAAGGTACTAAGGGAAAGCTCTCATGGGTTCTACCCTTAGCAATAGCCCTTCGTATTGATGGGGAGAATATCATTATTGATCGCGGTAATGAATTACGCACAACGCGTGCTCTTCACGGACTTGCTCGTGCCCTTGTTAATAACATGGTCCACGGTGTTCACGAAGGTTTTCGTCGTGACTTAGAAATTCAAGGCGTTGGCTTCCGTGCCACTGTTAAAGGTGAGTATTTGGATCTCTCTATTGGATACTCTCATCCTGTTCTCTTTAAAATTCCTAAAGAAATAAAACTTGTTGTAACTGACAATACTAAAATTAGTATTGAGGGTATCGATAAACATCTTGTTGGACAAGTTGCTGCTGATATTCGTGCTTACTACCCTCCTGAACCTTATAAAGGAAAAGGTATCCGTTATGCTGGAGAGCAAGTACGCCGAAAAGAAGGTAAAACAGTTCAATAAAATCTCGATTTGAAATAGAGATTCACTTTTACATTTATATCAATACATACTACTTTCTGACTACAAAGAACTGACTAACATTATGCCTAGTATATCATCTCGTCAAATAAGGCATCGCCGCCTTCGTAAAAAAGTTTCCGGTACGACAGATCGTCCTCGTCTCTCCGTATACTTTTCTGGACAACATATTACAGCCCAAGTTATTGATGATACACTGGGTATCACTCTTGCTAGCGTTCACACTACTGAAGAAAAATTCAGTAGTGATAAAACTGTACGTCCCAATGTAGCGACTTCTATTAAAGTAGGTAAACTTATAGCAGAGCGAGGACTTTCAAAGAAAATAAAGAGAGTTGTATTTGACCGAGGTGGATTTTGTTATCATGGTAAAGTCAAAGCGCTTGCAGAAGCTGCACGTGCTTCTGGATTAGAATTTTAATTATCTGAGAGAAATATTATGGCTGAAAAATCGAATAAAAAAACGACATCTCGTCGCGAACCTGCAAGTGATGCTCCACCAAAGGAAACTGTTGAAAAAGTAGTTTTTATTAACCGTTGTGCTAAGGTTGTTAAGGGAGGCCGCCGATTCAGTTTTAGTGCTCTGATTGTATGTGGAAATATGCGTGGAAAAGTAGGAGTTGGATTTGGTAAAGCTAATGAAGTGAGCGAGGCAATTCGCAAAGCTTCTGAAGCAGCTAATAAGGCTATGATTTCCGTTTCTATTGGAGAAAAAACAATACCTCATGAGGTTATCGGCACCCATGGTGGAGGCCGTGTCTTGCTTCGCCCCGCTTCTCCAGGTACCGGTATTATTGCTGGCGGAGGAGTGAGAGCCGTGATTGAAGCCTCAGGTATTCGTGATGTTCTTGCTAAATCGCTTGGATCCAATAATCATGCGAACGTTGTTAAAGCTACTTTGGACGCTCTTTCACAGCTTCGTCCACGTGACGAAATTTATCAGCTTCGTGGAAAAAAATATAAAAAAATATCAGCCTTAAGAAATGTATCCTCCCCAATATCAGGTCCTATAGCAACAATTCCTGATGTGATAGAAGAAATAGTAGTAACTAATAAATAATTTTTTTGAAATAGCATTGAGTGAATACAATCACTGACATTTTCAAACTTCCCAAACTTTTATACTTTCAAATATTATGAGACTTCACGAACTCTCTCCTCGTCCAGGTGCAAAACATCGTCGCAAACGTCTTGGTTGCGGAGAAAGTTCAGGACACGGAAAAACATCTGGTCGCGGACACAAAGGACAAAAAGCACGTTCAGGTGGTAGCGTTCGTCTTGGGTTTGAGGGTGGACAGATGCCTTTAATTCGCCGTCTTCCTAAAAGAGGATTTAATAACGCAAATTTCAAGCCTATTTATGCTGTTATCAACCTTGATACATTGGAAGCCCGCTTTGAAGTGGGTGCTCATGTAGATGAAAAAGTACTTAAATCACTTGGTATCGTCAATGGTACTCATGATGGGATCAAATTATTAGCACGAGGCGAGATCAAAAAAGCATTAACATTAGAAGTAGACAAAGTTAGTGTAGCTGCACGCGAAAAATTTGAAGAAGCGGGAGGGACACTTATAATACGTCCTGCAAAAGTCGAGCAAACGAGACGTCTTAAAAAAGGGGAAGTGCGTGTTCAGAGAGAACGTCTGCCTCGTAGTGCTAAAATAGAGAAAAGCACAAAATAAGGGGTATCAGGTAAGAAATACTTGCCCTATTTCAATTAGTTACTCGTCTTCATTATTATGAATTAAAAAGATGAATGCATGAAGTTGATTTGGTAGATGTACTTTATACTTAACCTAACTCTTTTTTGATTTCTGACACAAGGTCTTATGATTTCCGCTTTTGCCAATACTTTTAAAATTCCTGAACTTCGCTCGCGCGCCCTTTTTACCTTGGGCATGGTGATCATTATGCGTCTTGGAGCTGCTATAACAACTCCTGGTGTTAACGCTCAAGTATTGCGTCAATGGTTTCTAAATGTTGCTGATGCAAAAGTTGGTGGAGGAGTTGCAGCAATGTTTAACCTCTTCAGTGGAGGTGCTCTTAGTAATTGTGCCATTTTTTCTTTAGGAATCATGCCTTATATCAGTGCATCGATTATGTTGCAACTTTTGGGTGCAGTTATCCCGAAGCTTGGAAAGTTGGCACGAGAAGATGGAGGTCGTCAAAAAATTTCTCAATATACACGCTACGCCACTATATTTCTTTGTATTTTCCAGGGATGGCTATTGGCACTTTCTTTTGAAACACCACAATCCAATCCTTTCCTTCCTGGAATTGCTGATACGATTATGCGCCTTGGAATTCCTCTTGTCGCAAATCCAGGAATAGCATTCCGTTTAATGACGGTAATGACAATGACTGCTGGAACTCTTTTTTTGATGTGGCTTGGTGACCAGATCACAGAACGGGGTATCGGTAATGGGGTTTCATTAATAATTACAGTTGGAATTATTGCTCAGCTGCCTGCAGGTCTTGTACAAGCATGGCGCACTTTTGTCCCTTCTGGAGGTGAAACTGCTGCTGTGAGTCCCATTGTTTTAGTGATTCTCTGTGCTTTTCTATTTATTGTTATTGCTTCCGTGATTGCTGTAACACAAGCTCAACGCAAAATTAGTATTCAATATGCTAAGCGTGTTGTTGGAAGAAAAGTCTATGGAGGTCAAACACAATATATGCCTCTTAAGGTAAATTATGCTGGAGTTATGCCTATCATTTTTGCACAGGCTATTTTACTTTTCCCTTCTACTATTCTTAACATGGCTTTTTCTGGAAAAGCCTGGGCACAAGAGCTTGCTTCAGCCTTAACAATCGGATGGGCCCATTATGTACTATATGCATTGCTCATTTTTTCTTTTAGCTATTTCTGGGTGGCAACGCAGTTTCAACCAACACAGATTGCTGATGATCTCAAAAAAAATGGTGGCTTCATTCCTGGAATTCGTCCTGGTAAACCGACAGCTGATTTTCTTGATTATACCATGGGCCGATTGACTTTCGCAGGTGCAATTTTTTTAGTGGTAATTGCAATATTACCTCAGCTTTTGAGTCGAGGTCTCCAAGTTCCATATATGACTGCTCAGTTTTTTGGTGGTACAGGTCTCTTGATTATCGTTGGGGTTACACTTGACACGATGCGTCAGGTAGAAACCTTTTTATTACAACGGCATTATGATGGTTTTTTACGTAAAGGAAAAACAGCTGGTCGTACTTCTTACCGTCAACCGATGAATAATGGAGCTCTTGTAAGTGACACATTCCTTGTTTGGTTCTATACGATTTTGGCAACTTTAGCGATTATAGGAGTAGCCCTTTTTTTAACCAGAAAATAGCAAGGTGACACAGTAGGAAGCAAGCCCCTTGGACTCTATAGTTACCTATGATTCCTATTAAAACTACCTCTGAGATAGAAAAAATGCGTCTTGCTGGACAAGCTGCAGCACAAGTTCTAAACCATCTAGCATCCCTTGTAGAGCCTGGTAGAACTACTGGAGAGATAGATCGTATTGCAGGGAGACTGATTGCAAAGTTAGGAGGCAAAAGTGCATTTTTTGGATATCGAAAATTTCCAGGTCAAATCTGTATTTCTGTTAATGAAGAGGTAGTGCATGGAATTGGAGGCTTACGGCAGCTGGAGTACGGCGATATTGTTGCTATTGACGTTGGTGTTGTACTCAACGGCTGGATTGGCGATACAGCAAGAACTGTTCCTTGCGGGATGATTTCTGCTGAGAAAGAGAGCCTTTGTCAGGCAACAGAAGCCATGCTAGCGAGTGCCTTAACATTTGCGACAGCTGGCCGTCGATTAGGAGACTTAAGCGCACATATTGAGGAACAAGCTCTCAAACATGGATTCACGGTAGTGAAAGAATTTGTTGGTCATGGTGTCGGTCGTAAGTTACATGAGGATCCTCAAATTCCAAATTTTGGTCGTTCAGGAAGTGGTCCTAAGCTCCGAGCAGGAATGACACTTGCTATTGAGCCAATGATAAATTTAGGAACTTCTGAAGTGAAAATCTTATCAGATGGATGGACAGTTGTTACTGCAGATGGAATGCCATCAGCTCATTTTGAACATACTATTCTTATTAAACCAGAGGGCCCTCCTGAAATCTTAACAAGAGAATTATCCTAAAAACGTGAATGGAAGGAGCAAAACAGACACAATATGCTCAGTCCCAGCTTCCTTTCAAATCGATTACGAACTATAAGGTGAGCAGTACGCTTTTAAAAAAAAACTAGCCCGGATATTTCATGCCGATCACTTGCGGAGGACGGGAAAGCAGATGGATACTGCGTCAGCTTCGAATTGCTCCTCGGGCAGTATGAAACATACAGCCGTCGTCACAATCCATCATCTTCGTTGACTCGCTCGCTCCCGCTCGTCTCGCCCTTTCAGGGCTGCCTAAAGGCAGTCTCCACCGCGGTCTCCCGACCGCCGGTGGTGTCTGCATAAGGATTCGCGGCGCCTCGCGACGAACCAGTGTGAAATTTCCGGGCTAAAATTAAGTCCTTACCGCATATTTTCCATTTCGATTCACATTTTTTGAATGGAACGAGCGCCTCTTTTCAAAGAAATCGCTCTAAAAATCGATTTCGTTCAAATGGTTCAAAATCGGAAATCCCTTCACCAGTCCCTAAAAAAAGAGGTGTAATACCAATTTCTCGCGCAATAGAAACCGCAACACCCCCTTTGCCAGAACCATCTATTTTTGTAATGATGAGTCCTGTGAGTGTAACCGCAGAATGAAATTCTTTTGCTTGAACCACTGCATTGCTTCCAGTCGTTGTATCAACAACTAGGAGCACATGATGAGGTGCTTCAGGATCGAGTTTTCTAACGGTTCGCTTTATTTTTGCTAGTTCCTCCATCAAATTGGATTTTGTGTGAAGACGCCCAGCGGTGTCACAAATAAGATAATCAGTCTGTAATCGTATTGCTTTAGCCAATGCATCATGACAGAGTGCCGCAGGATCACCTCCATATTGACTTTTGACGACCTCAACACCTAGGCGTTGGCCCCATGATGAAAGTTGTTCAATGGCTGCTGCACGGAAGGTATCGGCAGCAGCAAGTAATACAGAGTGCCCTTGGTTTTTTAAAAAGTATGCTAGTTTTGCTGCACTGGTTGTTTTGCCAGTGCCATTAACACCTACTAAAAAAATAACGATGGGTCTTGTATTAGTGGTTACAAGGGGTGTTGTTTTTTCCGGTAGAAAATGCCCGATTTCTTGACGTGTCGCTTGGGTAATAGTGTCTGCATCTAAGTTCTGTTTTTTTTCTCGAAGTAATCTCATAATCGAGGCAACTGTTCCACTTCCTAGGTCTGCTTGAAAGAGTGTTGCCTCGAGTTGATCCCAATCCACGGATTCTCCAGTGCCAATTCTAAAATGTCCTAGAAGTGATGTGAGAAAGCCCATAAATGGTAGTTTGTTACAATCTGAAATGATGCATTTATGAAAAAGAGTAATCTACGCTAGCACTCAGTGGTACTGTTAATTTGATCGAGAATACCATTTACAAAGCTTCCTGATTCTTCGGTTCCATATTTTTTAGCAATGTTAATAGCTTCATTAATAATAACAGCACGTGGTGTCTGTTGTGAGAAGATCATTTCATAAATTGCCAAGCGTAGAACATTACGGTCCACAGCAGAGAGGCGTCCTAGCTCGTAGTTATGAATATTTTTTTTAAGAAGATCATCTATTTTTATAACTTCAACGAGAGTTCCCTCGGTAAGTTGTTGACAAAATCGACGTGCTGCAGGGCTTAATCTTCGAAAAATATAAAAGTCATTCAAGTCACTGCTCTTAGAGGCTCCTCCAAGGTCACGTTGATAGAGAAATTGTACTGCGGCTTCACGCCCTTCATGACGAACACCCATAGGTTAAAAAGAGGAAATATTTTCAATGAGGTTGATCATTGAAAGAGCTGCCCTTGCTGCTTCTGCACCTCGGTTAAATCTGTCTCCAAGGCATCGTTCTGATGCTTGCGTTTTGTTATCGAGTAATAGAACTTCATGAATAATCGGAATGGAATAATGAAGAGAAATAGGAAGGAGGTGTTGTGTGATAGCGTTTCCAATAAGATCAGCATGAGAGGTCTCTCCTCTTATCAAGAGTCCAAGTGCAAGTATTGCATCTGGCTTTTGTCGCTCCGCAATGAGTTTAACCGCAAGTGGTATTTCAAAAGCACCGGGAACACGGAAAATACTGATCGTTGTGTTCGGGGCTCCTAGAAGAATTTCTTTTTGTGCCTCTTTAATTAAAGAATTGACAAAATGAGCATTATAGTTACTAGCGACAATGGTAATACGATAAGAATCTTGAGAG
>JAIPKF010000030.1 GCA_021733705.1 Chthoniobacterales bacterium | reverse complement strand
TATTTCATACTGATCGTGACGAGGAGGCTGCGAAGGCTGATGGGGTAAGGCAGACGAGCATTTTGATGCCGGGCTGTATGTGTACATACTGTCCAAATCAAAATGTGAGTCTAACGCAGCATCCATCTGGCTTCCCGGCTTCCGTAGTAGATTGGTATGAAATATGCGGGTTAAGGAACTCTTACTGCAACACAATGATGAAGTACTCGATCTGGAGAAAAATGCTCTGTCGATCGAATCACGACTTCTATTCCTTGATGTTTTACAAAGCCATGTTGAGCTAATTCTGTTCCAAGATCATGGAATGCTTCTAGCTGCTTTACGAGAAGCTGATCTTGGGAAAGAACAACGTTCGGAGCATTAGGTATATTAAGAACAGAGATAGGAATAAGATGTCGTGCTAGTTCAGCTAGCTTATTGTCGGTAGGTGCGATGGATTGTGAAGCTGCATGCCTCACTTCAAGCTGAATCATGCGTGCACGTGCTTCAGGACCTACTGACTCTAGTGCATGACTGATGGCATCTAGAAGTGTATGTCGCACTTCAGAGAGTTCACGCAATTCCTGTAGTTGTTGGAGGGCTGGGGTTTGATGAATGGCTTTAGCAAGAGATGAAATCTCTTTGAGGTAGGCATTTTTTTGTGATTCAGGAACGAAATACATGACTACCAATCGCACCGGCTCAGAATCGGGGGAGCCATAACTTATTCCGTGAGGACTCCAACCGACAGAACAAAGAAGTTGGGTGTCACGTAATGTAGATGCATGAGGGCATGCCCATCCTTTTCCAATGCCCGTATTGTGTAGCTTTTCCCGTGCGATGATTCGTTCGGTCACTTGATCTTCGACTTGAACCTCAGGAATAGCCTCAATCAAGGCAGAAAGAAATTCGAGTGCATCTATCTTGTCGTTGTCGGGTAATTCAACCAATCGACCTTCTTGTAATGCATTAAGGAGAGCTTTCATGAAAAATGGAAAAGTGACGTTGAGGATAACTTGAAAATGAGGATGCTTTTATGATTGTTTTAATCCATGTGCAGTTTCTTCAACTTAGGAGCTATAACAGCACGACAGTAGGGAGCATTACGATTGTTCTGATAATAATTTTGATGATATTTTTCAGCAGGATAAAAATGGGAGAGAGGCTTGATTTCTGTAACAATAGGTTTATTAAAATATTCCTGAGCATCTTTTTTAGAAGTCTCAGCAAGCCTGTGTTGTTCTGGAGAGATAGTGAAGATAACCGAGCGATATTGAGGGCCTAGGTCGGCACCTTGCTGATTCCATGTTGTAGGATCGTGAGCACGCCAAAAAAGATCGAGCAATTGATTATAGGAAATCTTTTGAGGATCATAGATAATTTCAATAACCTCGGCATGACCTGTCTCTCCTTGACAGACCTTCTCATAGGTTGGATCTTTCATGGATCCTCCTGCATAGCCTGGCTTAACGGAAATGACCCCAGGAAGCTTTTGAAATAGAGCTTCCATACACCAAAAGCAACCGCCTCCCAAATAAGCTTTTTCTTCATTTTTGGTAGTAGTGGTCTCCGTTGCTAACATTGTTGGGATTATAGAAATAAAAATAGAAGAGACGAGTAGGAAAATTTTGTAACTACTCATAAATTTTTTTTTGAAGGTTTTTTTATAAACACTTATGTTGTGCGACATGCTATCCGAACATTTCATACTGAAGTATCCTGAGGCGCTCTGCAAAGCTTATTAGTACAAGGCGAGCGAAGGATTGGAATGCCGGGTTGTAGGGGTCCCTGCCGCCAAAATCACAACGTGAGACCAACACAGTAACAATGAGCTTTCCACAAGCCGTAATAAATTTATTATGAATATTCCGGTTAACTCTATTTCGCTTCAGCATGATTGCTTTTTACGTTCATGATTTAAGTCCCTTTCTCATTTATTTTGGGAGTGGCTTTGGTATCCGTTGGTATGGGCTTGCCTACATTCTTGCTTTTCTTTTTGGAACGCTACTTTATCGCTATTTGGCAAAGCGTGGTTATTCGGATCTTACTCCGGATCAAGTAACAGATTTTATTACTTGGGGTGCTCTCTTCGGTGTGGTTCTAGGGGGAAGGCTCGGTTACATGCTTTTTTATGATCTTGATGCATTTTTACAAAATCCATTGATTTTTTTTCGCGTATGGGAAGGAGGTATGTCTAGCCACGGAGGAATTATAGGACTCGCTCTTTATTCTCTATGGTATGCACACCGTCATCATCTCTCATGGCTAAACCTGGGAGATAATCTTGTTGTTGTTGCTCCTATTGGGCTTTTTCTAGGACGCTGTGCCAATTTTATCAATGGAGAGTTGTATGGTCGCCCTGCAACTGTTTTTTGGGCAATCCAATTTCCTAAAGAACTCGCTTTTCTTCCTCCAGGTTTTGTAGTGGCAACATTACAGGATACAGCAGCTATTGATCCCAAGTTTTGCACGGTTGATGCAGTGGTAGAGGGAGTACGCTCCTCTCCTCAACTTCATGACTATCTTGCTACCATCCTAACACCCCGTTATCCATCGCAAATATTAGAAGCACTTCTCGAAGGGATTGTGCTCTTCACGCTTCTCTGGGTACTGCGAACACGCTTTTGTCTCTCCAATGGTATTCTTACGGGAGTTTTTTTTATTACTTATGCTCTACTCCGTATTGCTGGAGAAATAGTTCGAGAACCGGATGCTCCACTCATTGGCATTTTTACGCGTGGTGAATTCTTTTCTTTTTTCCTTATCGTGATTGGAATTGGTTTTATCATTGCGGCAACTTTTCAATCACAAAAGAAAAGTAATGAGTGAAATTTTCCATTACTTTCTATTTGGTCTGTTCTAATACGATCTTCCTGAAACTTACGAGTTATAATGCTGTTATTTCAGGGAGATGGTATAATGCTGGATTCAAACCAACAAACTGTTACCTTCAAAATTTACTTTTCCTGCCTGATAAGAGTTTATGAACATTCGATTACTGCATGAAGAAGATTGGAATGTCTGGAAAGCTTTTAGACATCAGTCATTAATTGATTTTCCCTTGGCCTTCCCTATCTCGATGGAAGAGGAGGAGAGATTATCAGACCAACAATTTAAAGATTGGATTACAAGAAATACGATCTATGGAGCATTTCTGGAAGACCAGATGATTGGGTCTGTCGGAATTTTTAAACTTGAATCTTCTAAAGAAAAGCATCGTGGAGTTCTCTTTGGAATGAATGTTCTACCTGCATTTCAAGGTCGTGGGCTTGGGGGAGAGCTAATGACGATCATTCTTAAACATGCTAGAAAGGATGTTTTGCAGCTTCATTTAACCGTTGTTAGTTCGAACCAAACGGCAGTGCGTCTTTATCAGCGTCACGGATTTAAGATTTATGGAACAGAGCCACGTTCTTTAAAAGTGGATGATCATTTTTATGATCATCATCTCATGGTGCTTTTTTTTGATTAAGATTCCTTCTCCCTATTATGCTTCAAGCAATTGCTCAACTTCTTATTCTTCAAAATACCGACCAACGTCTTCGGGAGGTAACACAAGCACTCCTTCAACTTCCACAAGAGAAAATCACTTGTGAGAAAGCCTTGCAAGATGCTGATCAAAAGCTTCAATCGATCCGTTCTCGGCAACAGGAACTAGAAAGAGAAATTAAAAAAAATGAAGGCGATATTCTTGCAAAGCAAAGTCAAATTGCACGCTATCGTACTCAACAAATGGAGACTCGAAAAAATGAGGAGTATGCTGCCTTCAATCATGAAATTGCTCTTGGAGAAAAAGCGATCACCATGCTTGAGGAACAACAACTCGAACTCATGGAAAAAAGTGATTTGCTCCAACCCGAGATAGAAAGAGCTCAAGAGGTTCATACCATCGAACACAAACGTGTAAATGCCATCTTAGGAACCTTCGATGGACGCTCAGAAAATTTACTAGTCAGACAACGTGAATTACACAATGCACGTCCTAGTTTAACGCTCGATATTGAGGAGGATGTTTTAGATCGTTACGAGCGTCTTTTTAAAAGTAAAAATGGAATAGCCGTTGCCGCCATTGAACATGGGGTTTGTACAGGATGTCATATGCAGATGACGACCCAAACGATTCTCTCTGCCAAAGCAGAAAAAGAGATCATGGCCTGTTCACAATGTGGACGCTTTCTTTATACGGAAGAAGATTGAAATGCAGGCTTCAGCATGTTGAAAAGAAATTAATACTAATCGATGAAAAGGATAATTTCCCTAAGATAATACCTTCGTAGAAATTAAAATTTCATAAGTAAACCATTACAAAAACCTGTGCGCAAAATTACATTAGAAGAGCACTTTTCAACTCCAGAGCTCAGCAAAAACCTTGTTGCCAAACCTACTAAAAGCGAATCTCGCTTCAAAGATATTGTGTGTCGTTTAAATGATTTTGACGAACTCAGGATCGAAACCATGGATAAGGCTGGAATTGACCTCCAAGTAATTTCTGTGACTGCTCCTGGAGTCCAGGCACATAGTAATATCAAAGAAGCGATAAGATTAGCTCAACAAGCCAACGATATGTTAGCTGTGCAAATCCAGAAAAGACCGACACGTTATGCAGGATTTGCGCACCTTGCCACTCAGGATGCCTATGCAGCTGCAGACGAGCTCGAACGTGCTGTCAAAAATCTCGGTTTTTTAGGTGCCTTGATTAATGGACAAACCAATGGGCATTTTCTTGATGAAGAAATGTACTTTCCTTTCTGGGAGAGAGTTCAAGATCTTGATGTTCCCATTTATCTCCATCCCGGCCGAATGGCCGACCTTCCTTTAATCTATAATGGCCATCCAGAACTTATCGGGCCGATCTGGTCATGGGGTTGTGATACAGCCGCTCATGCATTACGTATGGTATTCGCCGGTACCTTTAAGCGTTATCCTAGAGTGAAAATTATCCTAGGTCATATGGGCGAGATGATTCCATACTTCTTTTGGCGTCTCGATAGCCGTTGGAAGGCATACCAAAGTGAGAAGGTTGCACCAGAAGATCTCCCTTCAACTATCATCAAAAATCACTTTGTGATCACTACTTCCGGTGTCTTCAACCCCGATGTGTTGATTAATGCAATTGCTGCGATGGGAAAGGATAATGTGATGTTTTCGGTCGATTATCCTTACGAAGATACTCAATTAGCCTCCTCTTTTATCGAGACTGCACCGATAAGCGAAGAGGTCCGTGCAAAGATCTGCTATGGTACTGCCGAGCGCATTTTGAAGATCAACTTACAAAGTCCTACTCCATCCACTCCCTAGCTGAGGTAGACATGGTGCAGGATTGGAGAGGCGCACTCCCGGGTAAATTATTTATTGCTATTATTCTGATTTCGTTTCTACGCGTTACATCCATGCGTGCAACTACAGATTCAAAAAATTTATATACGGATGTTTCTGGCACTCGTAGTGATTTTGCTAAATATTTTCTAAAAAAGAAATTCACAGCGATCGATGAAAAGAATAATTTCCATAAAAAACAATATCTCAGTAAAAGTTAAAATTTCATAAGTAAACCATTATAAAAACCTATGCGCAAAATTACATTAGAAGAGCACTTTTCAACTCCAGAGCTCAGCAAAAACTTTGTTGCCAAACCTACTAAAAGCGAATCTTGCTTTAAGGATATTGAGTGTCGCTTAAATGATTTTGACGAACTCAGGATCGAAACCATGGATAAGGCTGGAATTGATCTCCAAGTAATTTCTGTGACTACTCCTGGAGTTCAGGCGCACAGTAATATCAAAGAAGCGATAAGATTAGCTCAACAAGCCAACGATATGTTAGCTGTGCAAATCCAGAAAAGACCGACGCGTTATGCAGGATTTGCGCACCTTCCCACCCAGGATGCCTATTCAGCTGCAGACGAACTCGAGCGTGCCGTCAAAAATCTCGGCTTCTTAGGTGCCTTGATTAATGGACAAACCAATGGGCATTTTCTTGATGAGGAAATGTACTTTCCTTTCTGGGAGAGAGTTCAAGATCTTGATGTTCCCATTTATCTCCATCCGGGCCAAATGGCGGATCTTCCTTTAATCTATAAGGGTCATCCGGAACTTATCGGGCCGATCTGGTCATGGGGTTCTGATACAGCTGCCCATGCATTACGTATGGTATTCTCCGGCACCTTCAAGCGATACCCGAGAGTAAAAATTATCCTAGGCCATATGGGAGAGACTCTTCCCTACTTCCTCTGGCGTCTCGACAGCCGTTGGAAAGAACTCCAAAGTGAGGAGGTTGCCCCTGAAGATCTCCCTTCAACTATCATCAAAAATCACTTTGTGATCACTACTTCCGGTGTCTTCAACTCCGATGAGTTGACTAATGCAATTGCAGCGATGGGAGAGGATAATGTGATGTTTTCGGTCGATTATCCTTACGAAGATACTCAATTAGCCTCCTCTTTTATCGAGACTGCACCGATAAGCGAAGAGGTTCGTGCAAAGATCTGCTATGGTACTGCCGAGCGCATTTTGAAGATCAACTTACAAAGTCCTACTCCATCCACTCCTTAGCTGAGGTAGACATGGTGCAGGATTGGAGGGGTGCAATCTCAAGCAAATTATTTATTGCTATTATTCTGATTTCGTTTCTACGCGTTACATCCACGCGTGCAACTACAGATTCAAAAAATTTATATACGGATGTTTCTGATATTCGTAGTGATTTTGCTGAAAAAGGGGTCAAGTTGAATGCGCGATCTATTTCGGATATTTTCGGTAATACCACAGGAGGAGCAGGAAAAGGAGGGGCTTATGCTGGACTCTTGACTTTTGGAACGGACGTAGACCTAGAAAAGAGTCTCGGTTGGGAGGGAGCCTCTTTTAATAGTACCTGGATCTGGATTTATGGGGATAATCTGACCCCCAAGTACATTGGTAACTCTATGTTTATTGTTGGTATAGCTGCGAGCCCCGCATTCCGTTGCTATCAGATGTGGCTTGATCAGAAGCTATTCGACAAGTCTTTTTCTGTTAGAGCTGGACTGCTTGCTATTAATATGGAATTTGGTCTTTCCCAAACAGCTTTTTTTTTCATCAACAATACATTTTCCATGCCGGCTCTGTTTATCTGTAATTTTCCTAACGGAGGCCCCACCTATCCCATGGCAACACCTGGAATCCGGCTTGCTTTCAATCCCTACCCCTGGATGACGCTTCGATCTGTTTTCACCCAAGCTAATCCTTTTCCACAAGCAGATAATCCTAACAATTTCAATTGGAACTTTGGGCCTGCCGGCGGCCTTGGTTCCATGACTGAAATTGAAACAACCTGGAATCAGAAATCTGAATCGAAAGGTTTATCTGGAATGGCAAAAGTAGGATACTGGATTAATAACGGATACTCCTTAGGCAACCAACCCTCTGGTCGCTTCAACTATGGTGCCCCGACACAGAATGAGTATGGAACGGGCTTTGAGGCCCTCATCGACCAGCAGCTTACCGATCCATGCCCTATGATAAAAAGTGCTGAGCCAAGTAAGAACAAACCAGGTACTAAAGAAGGGCTATCGGGCTTTGTAAGAGGTGGTTTTTCGCCACTTCAGTGGAGCACAACATCTCTGTATGTTGATGGAGGATTCGTCTACACTGGTATTTTACCTGGGAGAAAAAAAGATAAACTCGGCATTGCCTTCGCCTATGCTCAAATGAGTCCTGATTCACGGTCTCAAGCCTCTGCTGCAGGTCTTCAAGGCCCCTCTTTTGAATCCATTGCGGAACTCTCCTACTCCTGGAATATCTCTTCATCCTGCTCTCTCCAGCCCGATCTCGAATATGTGATACATCCTAATGGAACGGAACAGTTCGGAAACGCTCTTGTGATTGGAATCCGTGCAGTGATAAACTTCTAAACTATGATGCTCAACGATTGGAATATCAAATCTCGTTCTCACACCTGCCAAGCAACAGGCACCTCTTTTCAAGAAGGAGATTTTTTTTATACACTCCTTTTTTCTCGCAAGGAGGGATATGAACGGCTCGATCTAAGCGAAGCAGCATGGGAAGAACGAAAACAAGATCCTGCTGCACCTGTAGCTTTTTCATTATGGCGTTCTCTCTATGAGCTACCTCCAGCACCAGCTCCAGAGCCTATTCCCAAAAATGATGCTGAGGGAATGCTACGCCACCTTCTTTCGCTTCATGATTCTAAAAATCGTAATGCTATCTACATCCTAGCTGTTATGTTGGAGCGAAAAAAAATATTAAAACCGCTTCCTTCCTCCGAAAAACCAATTTTGGTTTATGAGCATCATAAAACTGGCGAAACCTTCCTGATTGAAGATCCCTATTTGAGCTTAGAAAATTTATTAGAAGTGCAGCAGGAGGTTTCTTCCTTTTTGAATCAATCCGTGGTCAATCCAGTCAAGAGTAATGAGTAAAAGGTATCTCAGATCTCAAAAATAATTTTCTCTAGCTCGAATATTTCATCCTGATCGTGACGAGGAAGTCGCGAATACTGATGGGGTAAGACAAGCAAACATTTCGACTCATTACTTGCCCTTGATCTCTTCGATCCCTTTCCCTCTCTTTCTAGCTCCCATGGCAGGAGTGACAAATTCTATTTTTCGCCGCATTTGCAAAGAACAGGGAGCGGATGTAGTAACAACAGAATTTGTCTCTGCTGATGGGATCATGCATCAAAATGAGCGAACACGACGCTACCTCACCTTCACAGAAGAAGAACGTCCACTTGGAGTTCAGCTTTTTGGAGGAGATCCCGAGCGACTTGCAGAAGCAGCACAACGCGTGGTGGACTGGGTGAAGCCTGATTTTATTGACCTCAATTTTGGGTGTCCTGCAAATAAAGTGGTCTGCCGCCACGGGGGTTCCTCTTTGCTTCGAGATTGCCCTACCTTAGAAAAAGTGGCTGTTGCTGTGGTCAAAGCAGTAGCTCCACTTCCAGTAACAGCCAAAATTCGCATTGGCTGGGATGATTCCTCCATCAATGCTACTACTACAGCACGCCTCCTTGAAGGAAGTGGTATTCAGCGTCTTGCTGTCCATGGGCGTACTAAGGCACAAGGATACTCGGGTAGAGCCAATTGGAATGTCATTGCACAGGTTGTGGAGACGGTCACCATTCCTGTTATTGGCAATGGTGACATTGAATCAGCCGAGGATGCTTTAAAAGCAGTAGAAACAGGCATTGCAGGACTTATGATTGGACGTGCAGCGATGAGTAACCCATGGATTTTTTCTGAAATTCGAGCAGCGCTTCAAGGGGAGCAGAAAGCACCTGAGCCAACACTTCAGCAGCGGTGTGCGCTCATCCTTCGTCATTGTATTGAAGAAATAGAACTCAAAGGAAACGAAGCGGCTGCGATGTCTGGTATGCGTGCCCGCCTTATGGCCTACACCAAAGGGTTCCCGGCAGTACGCCCGTTACGTGCAAAACTATCTCACGTTTCCTCTCTCGTGGAATTAGAAGATCTTTTATCAGGGCTACAATCTTCCGATTCGCTGAATCAGATCATCGCCACGCTATAGAAAAATTTTACCTTCAGTAAAGTGCAAGCAGTTTATTTTTGTGAGATGATGTTATTTTATTCTTGCCGGATGAGATGATGTCGGAGATTTTTATAAGCTTATGAAAGTTCGCATCACCATCATGCCACAGGCTGCGGTCCTTGATCCAGCCGGGGTTGCCACAGCACATGCTTTAGAACATATGGGGCTCCATGGGGTACGCTCCGTACGTATTGGAAAATCAATCGAGCTCGATATCGAAGGAGTCACCGAAGAGGAGCTTCATCAGGCCTGTCGGGAACTTCTTTCCAACCCTGTGATGGAAGATTATCGCCTCGAGATTCTCTCCTAACAATGCGCTGCGCTGTTCTTCAATTTCCCGGTTCTAATGGTGATATCGATGCTCTTGGGGCCTTGCGATCGTTTCAAAATGTCACTGCAGAATTAGTCTGGCATCAAGAAAAGTCGCTCGAATCCTTTGATTTCATTCTTTTGCCAGGTGGCTTTTCGTATGGAGATTATCTTCGTTGTGGTGCTATTGCCCGTTTTTCTCCTATTATGCATGCAGTTCAGAAGGCTGCAGCCTCAGGTACATTGATTCTGGGTATCTGTAATGGTTTTCAAATCCTATGCGAAGCAGGACTCTTGCCTGGAACACTCATCCGGAATCGCAATCTGCTTTTTCGGTGTGAAGAGCGTCTTGTGCGTGTGGAAACAAGCGATTCTCCCTTCACAAAAAAAATCTCTTCAGGATCACTCTTGCATCTTCCCATCGCTCATGGAGAGGGCTGCTATTTTGCAAGAGAGGAGACTCTTCAAGAACTCCACGACAAGGATCAAGTATTACTGCGCTATGCTACCTCAAAAGGAGAGATAACTAAGGCTTCCAATCCCAATGGCTCGTGTGAAAATATTGCTGGTATTTGTAATCAAAAGAGAAATGTTTTTGGCCTCATGCCCCACCCTGAGCGAGCTTGTGACGAGCTTCTAGGAAGTACTGATGGACGTATTATTTTTGAATCGATATTAGATCATGTTCACAGTGGTGCACGTACCTCACTATAATTCAATCCCAAGGACGCATTAAACTAACAACGATGTCTTCGCTTTCATCTTCGCCTCAACTCACACCCTCTATTCTTGCAGAGCAACATGGTCTCTCCAGAGAGGAATATCAAAAAATTCTCTCTCTCCTAGGTCGTGAACCTAATCGTGAAGAGATTGGGGTTTTTTCCGTCATGTGGAGCGAGCACTGCTCCTATAAAAACTCGCGCTTGGAACTGAAAAAATTTCCGACTACTGGAAAAAAAGTCTTGGTCAAAGCAGGAGAGGAAAATGCTGGGGTTATTGATATTGGCGAGGGTTGGGCTGTTGCTTTTAAAATAGAAAGTCATAATCATCCTAGTGCTGTAGAGCCATTCCAAGGGGCTGCAACCGGTGTCGGTGGAATCATTCGTGATATTTTTACGATGGGGGCTCGCCCTATTTTTCTTTTAAATTCACTTCGCTTTGGTCCTGTCGAAGGGGATTCATTACGTGCGCGTGACAATCGCCAACTTTTCTCTGGTGTCGTTGCTGGTATTGCCCATTACGGTAACTCCATTGGTGTTCCGACCATTGGAGGAGAGGTCTATTTTGATCCTAGCTATAATGGGAACCCTCTGGTCAATGCCTTTTGTCTTGGGGTTTTAAAGCATGAGCAGATTGCCCGTGGTGCTGCTCAAGGAATCGGAAATCCTATTTTCTATGTTGGTGCAGAAACGGGTCGTGATGGACTTGCTGGAGCTGCTTTTGCCTCACGCGAACTCACCGAAGAATCGAAAGCCGATCGACCTGCGGTTCAGGTGGGGGATCCTTTTCGAGAAAAATTACTCTTAGAAGCCTGCTTGGAGCTTCTTGCAAGTGGATGTGTCGCTGGCATCCAGGATATGGGGGCGGCGGGCTTGACTTGCTCTACTTGTGAAACAGCAAGCCGTGGCGGTACCGGAGTTGAAATTGACCTAGATTTGGTTCCCAAGAGATCGTCCGATTTGACCTCTTATGAGCTTCTTCTAAGTGAATCTCAAGAGCGGATGCTCGTCATTGTTCATCAAGGCGAGGAGAACACTGTCCAACGTATCTTTGAAAAATGGGAGCTTCCATATGCATTGATTGGCCGGGTGACTGATGATGGAAAGATGAAGGTAAAGAGAGGAGAAGATCTTGTTGTTGATATACCTGCACGAGCCCTTGCTGACGAGGCTCCGCTTTACCAACGTGAGGCAGCCATTTGGAAAGCTCCAGCACCCCTCGATCTTACAACAGTTGCTGAATGTGATCCTATGATCGTATTACATCAGCTCTTGGTCCATCCAAGCATTGCCTCGAAACAGTGGGTCTGGCGTCAATACGATCATACAGTACAAACAGGAACAGTTGTTCCTCCTGGATCGGATGCTGCTGTTTTCTATGTGCGTGAGGCCAATAAATTTTTGGCAGCAACAAGTGATTGTAATGCACTTTATTGTTCTCTTGACCCTTACGAAGGAGCAAAAATTGCTATAGCCGAGGCTGCTCGTAATTTAGCTTGTTCTGGAGCTG
>JAIPKF010000029.1 GCA_021733705.1 Chthoniobacterales bacterium | reverse complement strand
GTTTCTTTTTCTTTACTTCCCTGCGGCCAGGCTTTAAGGCAGTTCTTAATAGGACTCTTTTTTGTCAGTCTTCTCGTTTTTGGAGTCTTATCACTTCTTTGGGTATTTTTTCAACGCCTTCGCAATAAGACTGTTTCTCCTGAATTAGTTGCTTCTGCTCTTCTGGTTCTTCCTTATGCTCACTATGCTTATTCACGTGCTGATATTGGGCACTTGGCATTAGGAATTCCCCCTTTTCTAATAGGAATCCTTTGCGTTTCAGGTCAGCAAACAGTGAAAGTAAAATGGAGCCTTGCATTTTTTTTATTCCTAACAAGTTTTTGGGTCATGGGAGGTAGGTTGCCAGGCTGGGAGTATCGTAGCAATAATCATCCGGCTGCCGTAGAAGTATCTGGAAGCACTCTTTTCATGGATCAATATGTTGCCGATGACATTTTATTACTTCGAAAACTCACAGATCGTTATGCTGCTGATAATAAAAATGTCTTGCTTCTTCCTTTTTGGCCTGGGGCTTATTCTCTGTTAGGGCGCCCCTCACCTATGTGGGAAATTTATCCCTTATTACATCGATCTCAAGAATTTCAACATAAAGAGATTGAGAGAATTAAACGCTCCAATCCTTCTCTTGTGGTCATTTTAGACGTTCCACTAGATGGGCGTGATGAATTGCGTTTTAAGAATACGCATTCCTTAATTTATAAATATGTCACAGAGCATTTCGAAGCGATCCCTGAGGCTTCTCGTCCTACTTACTTAATTTACAAAGCAAAGAAAGAAGCGTTATAGTAAGGCAATTCTTTCTATGCAAAAAACCCTCCTCATCACCGGCTCTTCTGGCCTCATTGGCTCTGAGGTCGTTCGCTATTTTGGAACAGAACTTGGTTATAAAGTCCATGGGATTGATAATAACCAGAGGGCGATTTTTTTTGGGCCGCAAGGAGATACGAGGTGGAATCAGGAGCGGCTTGTAAAAGAAGTACCTGGTTTTCTCCATCATGAGCTTGATCTTCGGGATCGTCAGGGAATTCATGGGTTAGTGAAGGAGATAAAGCCTGACGTCATTATTCATGCGGCTGCACAACCTTCTCATGATCGTGCGGCTGCGATTCCTTTTGATGATTTTGATACGAATGCGGTTGGGACGATGAATCTCTTGGAAGCTGCTCGGCAATGTTGTCCTGAGTCACCTTTTATTCACATGTCGACGAATAAAGTCTATGGAGATGCTCCTAATCATATCAAGATGAATGAGCTAGAGTCTCGTTATGATTATGACGATCTCACGTATGAGTACGGGATCGCAGAAGACTTCACGATTGATCAGTCGAAGCATTCTCTTTTTGGAGCTTCGAAGGTTGCTGCCGATGTGATGGTGCAGGAATATGGGCGCTATTTTGGGATGCCGACCTGTTGTTTGCGTGGAGGGTGCCTCACCGGTCCCAATCATGCAGGAGTGGAGCTGCACGGGTTTCTCTCTTATTTGGTAAAGTGCAATTTAGAAGAGCGGGAGTATAAAATTTACGGCTATCAAGGGAAACAGGTGCGTGATAATATTCATTCTCTGGATGTGGCACGGTTTATGGCCGCCTTCATTGAGGCACCGCGCGTCGCCGAGGTCTATAATCTTGGAGGAGGAAAAGAGAATAGCATTTCTATTTTAGAAGCTTTTAAACTCACCGAGGAGCTCACAGGGAAAAAGCAGGTTTTTTCTTATGTCGATCAAGCCCGCCTCGGAGACCACATTTGCTACTATTCTGATCTTCGAAAAATGCAACATCATTATCCTTCCTGGGGGACTACTCAAAATCTAGGGGAGACCGTGCAACAGATTGTAGAAGCATGGAGAAAAAGAAATAAAGTTTAAAACAATGATTACAATAATAAAATATATAAAGTTGCAAAAAATGATATCATTTATTGATTGGAGTATAAGATGTTTTTTATTAATCACAGTACTTGCAGTTTTTGTCCCTTGGATCCCTTCAATGCCGGGAGCAGGACTTGATCCTTCCTGGAGATTTGGACTTAATCAAGCTGTGGCACAAGGCATTTCTTTTGGCAGTGAGTTGATATTTACATTGGGTCCTTATGCTTCTATCTATACAGGTGAATATCATCCTGCAACAAATTGGCTCATGCTATTTGGAAGCATTTATTTAGCTATTAATTATTGGGTTGTTCTTATCTGTTTTATGAAAGAGAGGTATTGGTTTTGGAGTGTTGCCTATGGTGTTGCACTTGCTGGAATTATTCCATGTTATCGAGATCAGCTAATGTTTTCTTACCCATTACTCCTTGCCCTCTTAGTTTATTGCTTTGTTTCAGATCAAAATAAAAGAAATTCATGGATGCGATGGATAGTACCATTTTTATTTTTGCCCTTGGGATTATTACCCATTATTAAAGGATCACTCATTTTGCTCTGTTGTTTTGTCCCTCTATGGTGCTCATGGTTTTGCTTTTTCAATCGAGAACGCTTCCTGGCCATTTTATGTCCTTTGATGGGAGTAATGGCTCTTCTACTTTTTTGGATTATAGCAGGGGCCTCAATTATAGATTTGCCACACTACTTTATATCGATAGGAAATATTATTTCTGGTTATACAGAGGCAATGTCATCTGGTTACTCAGAACAAATTGGAAAAAATCAAGAAATTCTAATTTATCTCGGTTTCTGTATTATTCTTTCAGGAGCTATTTTTTTTCAAAAAAAAATCTCTCTTGGCTCAAAATTTTTTTTATTAGGAGTGTTTGGGATTTTTTTATTTACAGCTTTTAAGTATGGTTTTGTACGTCATGATGGACATGCTCTTTGTGCTAGTATTGCTTTAGTAATAACAGGACTGCTTGTGCCCTGCATTATAAAATCTCGTTTTGCTTATTTTGTTTCTATACTAGGAGTAATTGGATGCCTAATTATAGGAAGTTATAATTACTTAAATATTTCAACAATTCATAGAAGAATTCCAGATTTATACCTTCATGCTTGGCAGGAAATCATTCACAGAATAAGTGACCCAACCTACTATGAAAAAGAATTTAATCGATCATTACTCGCTCTCAAAGATAAAGCTCATTTTCCCCTATTACCTGGTACAACCGACATTTATTCCTACGATCAGTCGTATTTAATTGCTTCTGGAAATAGGTGGAATCCTCGTCCCATCTTCCAAAGTTATTCTGCTTACACTCCCCTACTCGCAGAAAAAAACAGAGAACATCTTTTAGCCGATAAAGCTCCAGACAACATTTTTTTTAATATACAGCCGATCGATGATAGAATTCCATCTATGGAAGATGGGGCTAGTTGGCCAGCTTTGTTGACCCGTTATGAGCCTCATCAATTCATTAATGGATTCCTTTTACTAGAGAAAAGAAAAAATGGAGTGGCTACAGAACCTGTTTTTTTGAAGCAAGAAACCTGTTTTTTAGGAGAGACTGTAAAAGTTTCTAATCAGAACGAGCTTCTCTTTGCTCAAATCAAAATACAACCGACTTTCTTAGGGCGACTATTAGAATTTTTGTTCAAACCAACCCAACTTAAGATGGTTGTTACTTTCGAAAATGGAACTAAAAAAGAATATCGTCTGATTTCAAAAATGATTTTATCCGGATTTTTAATCTCACCATGGATTGAAGAGGTTAAAGACTTTGCTCTTCTTTATGGCAATATTAACTTGCTAAAAGAGAAGCGACCTGTTTTTTTCTCGATAATATCCGAGGGATTTATCAATTTCTTTTGGAAAAAAGAATATAGAGTTACATTTAAAGAATTAGCAATATTACATGATGTTAATAAGGCTAATAATCAACTTATCAAAAAATAACCATGATCACTCATATTGACCCTAATACATTATCGAAAATTTATCAGAATCGTTTTCCAAAAGATCAATTAGAACAGAAAAATAAAATATGGCAGATTCTATGTCGAAATTTATTCCAGAAATTTATTAGTTCTTCAGCAACTGTTGTTGATGTAGCTTGTGGTTATGGTGAGTTTATTAATAATATTTCGGCTCATAAAAAGATCGCAATTGACTTAAATCAGGATGCATTAAAATTTTTAGACTCCGATATTGAGTTTCATCAGTGTGAAGCTACTAAATTAAGTTCTGCTGTGAAGGGAACAGCTGATGTTTTATTTACCTCTAATTTTTTGGAGCATTTATCAGATAAAAATCATTTAGATGCATTTTTGGATGAAGTCATGATCGCCTTAAAACCTGGTGGAATATATATGATTATGGGCCCTAATCTACGCTATCTACCTGCACAATATTGGGATTTCTATGATCATCACTTAGGTCTCACTCACTTATCGCTTATAGAAGCGCTACGACTTAAATCTTTTGATGTTACGTGTTGCGTGAAGCGTTTTTTACCATTTACAACGCAATCAAGATTACCAAAGTATCCTTTTTTCGTCTGGGCCTACCTCAAATGTCCGTTGGTATGGAATATATTAGGAAAACAATTTTTTATTATTGCTCAGAAGCCGTTAAGTCCATGTTAAAAGACCATGCCTCAAAAACTCCTCATCACTGGCATCTGTGGATTCGTAGGGTATGCTGTGGCCCAAGCCTTGAAAGAAAGCCATGCCGACCTCGAGCTTGTTGGTATTGATAATTTCATTCGACCTGGGAGTGAATTAAATAGGGCTTCGTTAAAAAGATTAGGAGTCCAACTTTTCCATGGTGATCTGCGTAGCGCCAGTGATCTCGAGCAGCTGCCAGCGGTTGATGGCGTCATCGACGCTGCGGCCAATCCAAGTGTGCTTGCGGGTGTGGATGGAAAAACGAGTTCGCGGCAACTCGTGGAACACAATCTGAGCGGAACAATCAACTTGCTTGAATATTGCAAGCGGCATCAGGCTACGTTTATTTTACTGAGCACAAGTCGCGTCTATTCAATCCCTCCCCTAGCAGCCCTGCCGGTTAAAGAAAAGGAGGGTGCTTTTTGTTTAGAAGAAGAGGCGTTGCTTCCAGTCGGGGTTTCTAGGCATGGTGTTGATGAATCCTTTTCTACGGAGCCGCCTCTCTCGCTTTATGGCTCGACGAAGCGAGCTTCGGAACTCTTAGCGTTGGAATATGGAGAGAGCTTTGATTTTCCGGTTTTGATCAATCGTTGTGGTGTCCTTGCAGGAGCTGGGCAGTTTGGGAGGGCAGACCAAGGAATTTTTTCCTATTGGATCAATAGTTATTTGAGGAGGAAGCCGCTCCAATATATTGGTTTTGAGGGAAGCGGTTATCAAGTTCGCGACTGCCTTCATCCGCGTGATGTAGCGGCATTGATTTCGCGACAACTTCTTGGAAACTATCCCTCCATGAAAGATCGAGTGGTTAACTGTTCGGGTGGTCGTGATTCAGCCATGTCGCTACAACAGCTCTCAACATGGTGCTCCAAACGTTTTGGAGCTCATGAGATTGTTTCTAGTAAGGAGATAAGAACTTTTGATATTCCCTGGATGGTTCTAGATTCTAAAAAAGCGGCGCAGGTTTGGGGATGGAAGCCAACAATGAGCACCGAAGAAATTTTAGAAGAGATAGCATGTCACGCTGAAGTACATCCGGAGTGGCTAGAATTATCAGCTCCTTTTTAACCCTACTAATTGTCCCGAATTTGTTTCAATAATTTCTTGAACATTTTCAAGACTCATGTCGGCAAGCTCGGCAATCTTCTCAGCCGGTAACCTAGAACGATGGAGATTTAAAATAATTTCTGCTTTTCCCTGAGCGATCCCGTCATAAAAAGAAGATTCTAGGGTGCTGCGTGAAATTCTAATATCACCAATAAAGCGGTCATAGGCAGAGCGCTCTTCTTGTGAAAGATGGAGAAGCGTTAATTTTTCTCCTGCCTCTTTAATCCCTTTGGCTTTGAATTCAGGTCGTACCTCAGCTTCTTTTAATGCATAAACCCACTCATCAAGAGTACTTCTAATTTTCAAATCAAAGCCACTAATCTTCAGAAGATAATATTCTGGAAAGATATTCGAGAGATGATTGATGTGGGATGGGTAATGTTCTTTTTCCTTATCACTAAGCTGAAGCGTATCTTTTTTATGAATACCCTGAAACTGTGTTATTCCATGATAGATATAATCATCTTCATGAGTAACATTCGAATAGATGATTGCGACAATAATAAGACGTAGACCACGTTCCAAACTCGCTAATAGAGATGTCCTGCCAGGAGTCTCCGGCGCACAGAACCGGAGTGTACGTGTGGTACTCGAGGATTCGAGCACCGGAGCGACACCGCAGGACGCTCTATGAGTAGAGGTTCGAGCGTGGTCTAAGAAGTCCCACTGACGCTCGCACCGAACTTCAATAATGACTTTTTCGCCATTGCCAAGTTGAGCTAAAACATCAACACGATTGGATTTATCCTTAGAGTGATTTTTATTGGATTCACTTTCTAAAAGAGATTCGATGGTCACATCAGTATCCAGTAACTCTGATAGAAATCCCGCAAGAATAGGAAAATTTGCCTTCTGACGAAGAAGGGTTTTAATAGCCCAATCAAATTGAACTAACTTTTTTGTTTCCGATTTCATAGGGTCGGGGATTATGGCAACCTCTCTCCATCATTGTCAATTTGAGAATATTGGTATCTAGTTTTCATTTCCCAACTGCCATTGTGCGTTGGGAGTTGCACATTTTTGAAATATTATGAAAGTCATTCACCCGCCAGGAACCCTAAAACTCTATTCCGTGGTTATCCCCGCGCGTGATGAAGAGGGATCTCTTCCTGAAACAATAAGAGATCTCTATAATACGCTACAGGCAGCCTCCATTCCTCATGAGATTATTGTGATTGATGATGGATCTCGTGATGGAACATGGAATGTGTTAGGAGTATTAAAAAAAGAAATCCTCACACTCAGGCCTTTTCAAAATCAAGGAGAACATGGCTTCGGCCGAGCCATTATCTACGGACTTGATCAGATTCAAGGCGATGCAGTTGTGATCATGATGGCCGATGCCTCTGATGACCCACGTGATGCAGTGAAATATTGGCGTTTGCTCAATGACGGGGGGTATGAATGTGCTTTTGGAAGTCGCTTTATGAAGGGAGGTATAGTGATTGAGTATCCCAAGATCAAGCTCTTCGTCAATAGACTAGCTAATCTCTTCATTAAAATCCTTTTTTCTATTGCGCTTAATGATACGACAAATGCTTTTAAAGCCTATCGCAGTTCTGTCATTGAAGGATGCCGTCCACTTATTGCCCCTCATTTCAACCTCACTGTTGAATTGCCACTCAAAGCCATTGTGCGTGGGTACTCCTGGACGGTAAATCCTATCACCTGGAAAAATCGCAAACATGGTATTGCCAAGTTGAAGATCAAAGAAATGGGGAGTCGTTATCTTTTTATCTGTCTCTATGTTTGGTTAGAGAAATATTTTAGCCGGGGTGATTATCGGAGATGTACCTTTCTCTAATGAATTTTAGGAAAATTTACTGGTTCTTTGTAGCACTGGGACTATTGCTTTTTGGGAGCAAACTGCTTGTTATCGCTCATTATGGAAGTGCGACACCATACTGGGATCAGTGGGATGCCGAAGCGGCCAATTTGTACAGACCGTTTCTTGAAGGAACGTTAATATTGGAACACTTTGTGGCATCTCATAATGAACATCGGATTTTGACAACACGATTGATATCTTTGTTCTTATTAAAAAATAATGGTATTTGGAATCCACTTCTTGAGATGATCGTCAATGCATTACTACATGTTATAGCGATTATTTCTATCACAGGGGCACTCCTATATGGGCTTGGAAAAAGGTTCTTATGGCCACTCCTCATTTTTTCACTGATTTTTTTTTCGTTTCCTTATGGGTGGGAAAATACATTAGCTGGTTTTCAAGCACAGTTTTACTGTGTCCTCCTTTTTTCGGTGCTCACACTCTTTTTGCTGATTGAGAAAACAATCTTCACTCCTCTTTGGTCTCTGGGACTCCTTGCAGGAGTATTGGCATTTTTCTCGTTAGCTTCTGGAATTTTTGCACTAGCGGCAGTCGCTGCTGTTTTTGGAATTCAATATTTTCTAAGCGTAGATCGTTCTTGGAAAAAAGCCATTGTGACCCTGGTCCTCATGCTTTTTGTCCTTTTGGGAATTGTCTTCACACCTGTGATTGCTGGTCATCTAGCTCTCAAGGCGCATTCAATCAAGCAATTTTTAGCAGCTTTTATCAATCTTATGAGTTGGCCGCTCCCTGGGAATTTCTTTTGGTTTCTTGTGAGAAATGCTCCTTCAGTTTTTTGCTGTGGGGCTCTTTTTTTCGTACGGCCCCAAGTCAATGATCGAAGATGGTTTTTACTGGGAGTAATTATTTGGACATCTGTTCAAGGCGCTAGCATTGCCTACGGGAGGGTGGACGGATATTTGGCATCACGTTATTTGGATCTTTTTGCGTTTTCGGTGCTGATCAATTTTGCTTGTTTGCTGGATCAAGATTCTTTGAATAATATTTTTCAAAGAATCATTAAAGCTGTATGGACAGCTCTTATGCTCGTAGCACTCGGATGGTATTGCTGGAAAAATGTTCCTCAGCAGCTCGCAGAAAAAAAGCGGACGGAAATGGCACAGACCATTAATGTCCAGAACTATCAACGTTCGGGTGATATCAATGATTTGAAAAATAAACCATTTCAAGAAATTCCTTATCCTGATCCTACTCGCCTGGCCATGATTCTTTCTTCTCCGACAATTCAAAAAATATTACCAACGAGTATTCAAAAATCTACAAATGGAAATTCTGTTTCTGTTGGACGCCTCGATGGGGTTGTTGATTGGGTGCTCTCCCATGCACTTCTCTTCATCGTATTTGGAGTCGTGATTGCGCTCATGGCCCTCATTTGTTAACGTCCCTCATTATGAAAATCATTGTCACTGGTGGATCTGGTTTTA
Source organism: Chthoniobacterales bacterium (assembly GCA_021733705.1). Lineage (GTDB taxonomy): Bacteria > Verrucomicrobiota > Verrucomicrobiia > Chthoniobacterales > UBA6821 > CAIWMF01. Next base: position 3,614 of record JAIPKF010000029.1, on the reverse strand, counting down.
TTGGAAGTAACTTTATCAGGCAGGCGCTAGAACGGCCAGAGGTCACTGGCATTCTTAATATTGACCTTTTAACCTATGCGGGTAATAAGGCTAATCTCACTTCGATAGAAAATGATCCTCGTTATCGCTTTGTGCAGGCTGATATTGCTGATGCTTCCATGATGGAGAGGGTCTTTGCAGAAGTAACTCAGGTCACTCAAAGGCCGCTAGAGGCTGTGCTTAACTTTGCTGCAGAATCTCACGTCGATCGGAGTATCACGAGTCCCCATGATTTCATCCACACCAATGTGCTAGGAACGAGTATTCTTCTTGCTGCAGCACGGCGGCATGGAGTGAAGCGGTTTTTACAAGTTTCCACCGATGAAGTCTACGGCTCGCTGGGTGAGACTGGGAAATTTTCTGAGACTACGCCACTCCATCCCAATTCGCCCTACTCGGCTAGTAAGGCTGGAGCTGATCTGCTGGCTTTAGCCTCTCATCATACTTATGGCCAGGAGGTCGTGATCACGCGTTGTTCGAATAATTACGGTCCGTATCAATTTCCAGAAAAATTAATTCCTTTGATGATTATCTCGGCCTTGCATGATCAGCCGTTGCCTGTCTACGGAGATGGACTCCAGGTGCGTGATTGGATTCATGTTGAAGATCATTGTGAAGCCATTTGGCAGGTCCTCACGCGTGGACGTAGCGGAGAGGTTTATAATATTGGAGCTGATGCAGAGCTAAAAAATATCGTGCTTGTTCACGAAATCTTATCTTATCTAAAAAAACCGACCTCACTCATCACTCATGTTACTGATCGCTTAGGTCATGATCGGCGTTATGCTATTGATTCTTCAAAAATGCATCAGGAGCTCGGTTGGAAGCCGTACTCCAAACATAGTCAGGGACTAATCGCCACGATCGAGTGGTATAAAAATAATGAATCCTGGTGGAGGCCTCTTTTCAAAAAGCAGGTTGATGCAGCAGGTAGTGGGTAATGAGTAATGAGTAATGAGTAATGGGTAATGGGTAATGGGTAATGGGTAATGGGTAATGGGTAATGGGTAATGGGTAATAGTCGAATCTAAAAACTTTCAACAAGGATGCATCATTTTTCAAATCGTGAATCGAGAATTAACGTTGCCGCACCAAGGCCAAGGGTCTTCATTTTAGGGGCTGGGGGACGTCTTGGAATGGCTCTTGTACGTGAGTGGAGAAACACATTTTCTGATTATGAGATTATTGGGCTGGGACGCCAAGAGATCGATTTTGAAGACCCCAAGAGTGCTCTTCAAGCGATGAAGGCTTTTGAATTGAAAGAAGGAGAAGTCATCGTCAATAGTGGAGCGCTTACGGATGTCGATCGCTGTGAGAGAGAACCTTCCCTTGCCACAATCGTCAATGCAGTTACACCAACGCTCTTAGCCTATTTAGCCTCAGAAAGTGGGGTTCGCTTCATTCAGCTGAGTACCGATTATATTTTTGATGGAACCTTAGAGCGTCCCTATCGTGAAACGGATAGACCCGCCCCAGTCAATCATTATGGAGTGAGCAAATATGCTGGTGAAAGAGGCGTCTTAGCTGCTTCAGATCATCATGTGGTGGCCCGTGTTTCCTGGGTTTTTGGTCCAGATCGTCCTAGTTTTATTGATCAGATTATACGACGTGCTTTAAACTCCACGGAAGCTGCTGCCATTACTGATAAAATTTCCTCTCCTACATACACCTATGATCTTGCTTGCTGGCTCTCTCTTTTTTTAAAGGAGGAATCCCCGGGAGGAATCTATCATCTTTGCAATAGTGATCATTGCTCCTGGCGCGACTATGGCGAATATGCCCTTCAGGCTGCAGCAGCTCTTGGAATCCCCCTTCTCACGACGGTGGTAGCTCCACTGAAATTAGTAGAGATGAAAAATTTCTTAGCGAAGCGTCCCGTGCAAACAGCTCTTGATACAACAAAATTTTCATCCCTTTTAGGGCTTCCTCTTCGCTCTTGGAAGGAAGCCGTAGATGAATATATTCGCTGTTTTATTGCGGGCCAACCCAGAGATTTATCCGTGCTAAAATGAGTATGAGGTCGGAAGATGAGCTTCCACAGCCTTGGCATCTGCAAGAGTATCAATTCCGCGGGAGTGATGTTGAGTTATCATCACACGAATAGAAATTCCATTTTCAAGAGCACGCAGTTGTTCTAATTTCTCAGAGCATTCCAAAGGGGAGGGAGGGTAGGTGACGAAGCGTTTTAAAATATCTTTGCGAAAGCCGTAGATCCCAAGATGGATCAAAGGAACGAGCTTTGATTCAGTTTCCATGGGATCACGATGAAATGGAATCGGAGCACGAGAAAAATAGAGAGCATCTGCTTTGTGATTCAGTACCACTTTGACCATATTGGGATCATGGTGATCTGATGCTTGAATCAAGGGCGTTGCTGCTGTGATGATTTCTAATTCTGGTAATGACTGCAACGATTCTGCAAGTCGGTCGATGAGTTTGAAATCAAGGAGTGGTTCATCTCCCTGGACATTAATGATGTGGGAGGCTTGAGGGGCCTCATGGTCTTTTTCTAAAAGCTCCACAACCTCTGCAATACGATCGGTTCCTGACTGATGATGCGGTGATGTCATGAGGACCTCTGCTCCAAAGTCCTCTGCAACCCCTTGGATGCGCTTATCATCGGTAGCAATAAGAATTCTTTCAACAAGGCGTGCCTGACGGCAGCGTTGCCATACATGTTCGATCAAGGGGCGACCTGCCATCTCATGAAGCATCTTGCCTGGAAAACGTGTTGATCCCCAGCGAGCGGGAATAATGACAACAGCGGAGAAGTCGGAATCCATCATTGTTAATGAAAAAATAGGGTGAGGTTAAAGAGATTCTAAAAAATAGAGTGATGAGGCTATTCTTTAATTATTTTAATGGAGCGTTATGATGCTAACCCTATCGATGCCTATTTGAAGGGCATTAGCAGCACTATGAAGAAAATCTTCTGAAGTATCCGTGAGCAAAACTTGCAGAGTGCCTGAGGTACTTTCATTCCGTGCGAGATTCTTAGTGGTGAGTAAGGTTTGAACCGCAAGGGCACAATTCTCTGCAGAATCGACAAGAGTTACGTTGGGGCCGATGATTCTTGAAATGAGTTTTTTTAGAAGCGGATAATGGGTGCAGCCTAAAACAAGTGTATCGATTCCTTGCGAAAGCATCGGTTCTAAATAACGCTCTAAAACACGATGGGTGATCTCATCCTCAAAAAGCCCCTCTTCTACTAATGGCACTAGTAAAGGGCAAGGATGGGAGAGAACATCGGTTTTTGGGGAGAGGCGATGAATCGCCTGTTGGTAGGCCTTGCTCGCTATGGTACCTCTTGTTCCAATGACTCCAATTATTCCCTTTTTTGTAGCGCGAACAGCTGCAGCAGCTCCCGGTTCAATTACTCCATGAATAGGAATGGAATAAATACTTTTTAATGTGGAAAGAGCCAGTGCTGATGCGGTATTGCACGCAATCACAATCATCTTGGCATTTTGCTCTAGTAGAAGGTTTGTTATTTCCTTGCTGTAGCGTATGACTGTTTCTGGACTCTTGCCTCCATAGGGAACACGTGCTGTGTCTCCAAGATAAATGATATTTTC
>JAIPKF010000028.1 GCA_021733705.1 Chthoniobacterales bacterium | reverse complement strand
CTCAGAAATATTATGATGATACACAGCTTGCCGAACTGACTCTGATGATAGGCTACTATATGATGACGGCACGTTTTCTTGAAACCTTAGAAGTTCCCCTAGATGTATACGCGGCTTCGTGGGACAATTTAAGAGTATGAAATATCCGGGTTAAAAAGAGTTTTTTTGTTGTTGCGTTATAAAAGCAATTTGACGGTTGCTCTGTTCGATTGTTTGATGAAGCTCTGCTACAAAATTAAACTTTTCCATGATTGTCTTATTAAGATCAATAATAGTCTTGAGTTGTTCTGTATTGGTTTGGTGAAGATTTTGATTGCTCTCCAGTAATTGATGAATGCGGTGATTATTTTTTTCATCTAATTCCAGAAGTCCCTTCACAAAAGAGAATTGAGTTCTCCATTTTGGAAGAATTGTTTGTAGCTCTTGAAAATTTTTGTGATCAGTGGCAACAGCATAGAGTTGTTCATAAATTTCCAATGCATAGGAACTACAAAAACTACTTTGAGTATAATGCTCTTTTTTTCCATGAAAATGACGTAATGAAGAATCAATGAAATCATAACTATAAGATTTCAGAATATCAGGAAGAAGGGGGAGCTCTAGCACCTGAGAAAGTCTTTCCATTTGATGTATAGGATTTTTTAATAGTTCATCATAATCGACGATAATCCGTTTCGTGCCTTGAGAGTTTTCTATGCAGCTAAGAAGGTATGATATCCAGATCCACAGAGATTTTTCATGATGTTGGTTTTTAAATTGTTCTTGGCATGCAGCAACGTTCAATGGATTACGTAGTGCAATCACATAAGAGACATCGATGTCACACTGTTTAAAAACAGTTCTCCAAAATGGAAGTAAGAGAGAAAAGCGAGGGTCTTTGATTCCAAGAAGATGATTTTTTGACAGTTTGTTAAAAAGTAATTCCGAAGCTTTTTTTTGGTAGCTGGTCTGCAACAAGAATGTTGCTTCTTCTTCATCAATGGAAAGGGTGCGTCTTAAACGATTCTCAAAAGTATCGAGTATCTCTAAATTGAGAGCATGAAAATCGGAGTCCTCCCAATACCCTTTTTCATTAAAAATATTAGGAGGAATTAATGTATTGCCCAGTGACACTCCCATCGTTTCAAGGCCTTTGGTGATGGCACTTGTTCCGCTTCGATGGACTCCAATGACAACGATAAGTCGATTATTTTTTTTCATCCCTTTCAAGCGGCAATCAAACAATTCTGAATTTCCAAATCTTTTTTTAGCTTCAAGAGTTCCTTGTTTCGTGTTGCTTGCTCTATGGTGAGTGAAGCTATTTTTAACTCACGTTGATGCATCTCTTGACAACAGCTTGCTATAGAAAAAGATTTTTGATTAATGCTTTTATGGAGTTCATGGATGGACTCGTTCGACTTCTGAATTTTTGAATGGAGCTCTTCCATCATAAAATTATTTTTTTCTGCAAGGACTAAAAGAGAATAGACTTCCAAAAATAGTTTTTTCCATTTTTGAAATGGTTTTTTTAATGCTTCAAAAGTGATTTTCTCTTGTGCCACTGCCAAAAGCTGGCTGTACATTTTCATGGTATATTGCTGATAAAAATCGGCATAGGTGACATTCTCTGTTTTTGTGTAGAAGTGACGTTCAGAAGGATCAACGTAATCATCGCAGTATGATTTTAGTTTCTCCGGTTCTAACGTGAGGCCTAGAACGTTAGAGATCCGTTTCATCTGACCTTCAGGATTCTGAATGAGCTCATCGTAGTCTACCAGGAGACGTTGGTGCCCTTCTGAGTGCTCTAGGGAGCTTAATAGATATGAAACCCAGACCCAGAAAGATTTTTCAGGGGATTCTTTTTTGGAGGCTGTAACACTCCAAGGGTTCCTTAAAGCAATTACGAAGGAGTAATGAATATTACACTGCTGGAATACTTTTTTCCAAAAAGGAAGTAAAATGGAAAACCGAGGGTCCTTGATTCCGAGAGGTTGATTATGGGGGAGTTTTTCTAATAATAATTGAGAAGCCTCTTCAAGAAATCCCTCTTTGCATAAAAGAGCTGCCTCCTCATGTGTAATAGAAAGAATACCTTTAAGATGAAGTCCAAAAAAAGAGACTATTTTTAAATTAAGAGTATGAAAGTCGGGATCTTCCCATAAGTCATTTTTCTGAAAAGGAGAGGAAGAGATCAATGCAGGACCCAACGAAACCCCCATAGTTTTCAATCCTTTAGTCAGTAGGCTTGTTCCACTGTGGACATTTCCAATTACGAGTATAAGGCGCTTTCCGGAAGTCATCTCTTTTTATGAAGAGAAAGCAGATGCTCTCTTCTTTCAATATGATTTTTCAATTCTAAAATAGCATGATTTTGTATCCTTCGATCTTCTTGGAGAGAGGCCATTTTCAGCTGTTGTTCACACGATTGTTGAGTGTAATTAGCAATAAGGACTGAATTTTTAGTAATTGTTTTATTTAGCTCTGTTATTATTTTCTGACGATCAATGAGTGTTTGTTGGAGCTCTTCAATAAAAAGATCATTTTTTTCAACTAAGACTAAAAGGGAGTAAGCTTTCCGAAACTGCTTTTTCCATTTTGAATATAAGAGATCAATTTCTTGAAAAGGAGATTCATCTTTTGCAACTTGAAAAAGTTTTTCGTACATTTCCATGCTTAATTGTTGCTCCAAGCTCTCTGTACAAGGCTCTTTTTTGCTTCTTCGACAATGGCACAGTGAGGAATCAATAAAATCGTGACAATATTTTTCTAATGCTTCTTGGTTTATAATGAGGTCCAACTGATGCGCGATTCTTTGTAGCTGAGCTGATGGATCTTTGAGAAGTTCTTCATAATCGACTAAAACACGTTCAAAGCCTTGAGAATGCTCCAAGGAACTGAGGAGATAAGAGATCCATTTCCAAAAAAGTTTTTCTTTATGTTCTATTTTAAAGAGCTTGTGAGCGTCGATTGTGGATTCGACAACACAGCGTGGATTTCTTAATGAAATAACACATGAAAAAGAAATCTTGCTTACCTGAAATACTTTTTTCCAAAAGGGAAGAAAAAGAGAGAATAGAGGGTCTTTGATTACTACAAGACTTGAGGAAGAAGTCTTTTTATTTAAAAGCTCTATTGCTTGAGATAAAAAAACTTTTTGACACAAAAAAGTTACTTCTTCTGGGGTGAGTGCCAGAAGAAGACGTCGCCGTTTTTTCAGATTATACAAGAGGGCTCTGTTAAATTGATTGAAGTCTAACGCAGTATCCATCTGGCTTCCCGGCTTCCGCAGGTGATTGGTATGAAATATGCGGGTTAATGGCATGCTCATTGTTTCAAGACCCCTAGCGAGTGGGTTCATGCCGCTTCTAGGAACACCAAGGACTAAAATGACTCTCTTGCGTTGCTTCATGGAATCATACCATCTCTGAGGGAATGACCCATGCATCAAATTGTTCACTGGTGAGAAATCCTAATGCGATAGCAGCTTCTTTAAGGCTGATTTTCTCCGAGTGAGCCTTCTTTGCTATTTGAGCCGCTTTGTCATAGCCGATATGAGGATTGAGAGCAGTCACAAGCATGAGCGAGTTATGAACATGCTCCGCGATTTTTTGATGGTTGGCTTGAATTCCCACAATGCAGTGCGTCGTGAAAGAACGACAGGCATCACTCAAAAGGCGTACTGAGTGAAGAAAATTATGAATGATGAGTGGTTTGAAAACATTGAGTTCAAAATTTCCAAGCGAAGCTGCTATTCCGATTCCAGCATCATTCCCCATCACTTGGACAGCAACCATGGTGACTGCTTCACATTGAGTTGGATTGACTTTTCCAGGCATGATTGAAGAGCCTGGTTCATTTTCTGGAAGTGTTAATTCTCCTAATCCACAACGCGGGCCTGAAGCAAGCCATCGCAGGTCATTAGAAATTTTCATGAGGGAAGCAGCTAGAGACTTGAGAGCTCCACTTGCAAAAATATATTCTCCATGACTTGCCAAGGCTGCAAATTTATTCTCCGCAGAGATAAAAGTAATATTGGTATATTCCGAAAGATAGTAGGCAACACGATCTCCAAATCCTGGAGGAGCATTCAGGCCGGTGCCAACAGCTGTTCCTCCAATAGCAAGGGCTGATAAACCATGGAGAGACTCTTGAATTTGTTTGAGATCTGCATCCAACATGGCTACATAGCCAGAAAACTCCTGGCCTAAGGTCAAGGGTGTTGCATCTTGTAAATGGGTGCGTCCAATTTTAATAATGGTAGAAAATTCTTGTGATTTTTCGTAAAGGGCAGCACGAAGTTTTTTGAGTGCTGGAATGAGATGTTCATGAATCATCATTACAGCTGCAACATTCATCGCAGTGGGAAAAGTATCATTGGAAGATTGAGATTTATTAACATCATCATTGGGATGGACCGGCGTTTTAGAGCCGAGAAGACCACCTGCGAGTTCTATAGCGCGATTGGCAATGACCTCATTGGCGTTCATATTGCTTTGTGTTCCGCTTCCTGTCTGCCAGATTCGCAAAGGGAAATGATCGTTTAATTTTCCAGAGATGACCTCCTCAGCCGCCTGTATAATAAGAGCTGTTTTTTCTGGAGATAGCTTTTGAAGGTCACAATTTGCTTGAGCACATGCTTTTTTTAAAAGGCCAAGCGCTTTAATAAGTTCGGGTGGTTTTAGGTCATTGCCGATATTAAAATGAATTAAGGATCGAGCTGTTTGAGCTCCATAATATCGATCATGAGGAACCGATATGTTCCCCATACTATCTGATTCTTCTCGAATGAATGTTGGGGGGGGAGTTTTTTTTGTGTTTTGATGAAGAGGTTTCATATTTTCTGAGGACTCCAATTTAAGCTGGAGTGCAATGATGTTTTCTATACTCTGGAATCCAATCAACAATTTATTTTATGTCAAAATTTCTTTTCTATATTTCTCTTGTTCTTTTTCTAGGAGCAGCGTTTTTAGGGTTTTATAACGAAAAACGTTCTAAAGAGGTCATTTTGAGTCAAGAGGAGATTATTCAAGAGCAGCATGACAATGTTTTTGCAGTAGAAAAAGAGCTTCAAGATCTCAAAGAGGGCATTGCTTCAAAATCCGCTGATCAAGATAAAAAAAATAGAGAGCTTTCCGATGCCCGCGAAGCACAGGCCAAGGCTGAAAATGAATTAACTCAAAATCAGAAGCAACTAGCTGATAAAGAGGCGGAGTTGGGTCAATTAAAAAGTGACCTTTCTCTCAAGAGAGAACGCATTCAAGAGCTAGAGGCTACGGTAGAACAGCTCTCTCAATCCAAAGAGACGTCAAAGTCCAAAAATAGCTCTGCTAAAGGAAAAGGAGCACATGTAGAAATAAAAAAAGAGATTCCAAAAAATCAAGTCTCTTCCAAAGAGGGTGGAGCTAGTTTTCAAGAAGGCAAAGTTGTTGCTCTCAACACCACTTGGAATTTTGTTGTGATTAGTATTGGAAGTCAGGATGGAATGGTTGTTGGAACTGAGATTTCCATTAAACAGAATAACCAGATCATTGCCCACGCGAAAGTTACCTCAGTAGAGGCGTTAACTTCAGGTGCAGATCTGGTGATGAGCTCTCTAGCTCCAGGGGCAACGATTCAAATAGGTGATCAGGTTTTAGTTTCAGATAAACAAATGGGAAAATAAAATATGAACTTATTTCTATCATTACTATTATTCTCTCTTGTCGCTGTTTTCTGTACGAGTTGTGAGTCTGTTGGAAGTGGTTCCGAAAATAATACTTCCTCTGCCAGCGCTATTCCATGGAATAAACCAGCCTCCTGGGAAGGTGCTGGAGCTTTAGGTGGACTTGGCTTTCAAGGAACACACTAATACAAAGAGGCAAATCTAAAGTGAATGAAAAGAGAAAATCTGACGGATACTGCGTCAGCTTCGAATTGCTCCTCGGGCAGTATGAAACATACAGCCGTCGTCGCAATCCATCACCTTCGTTGACTCGCTCGCTCCCGCTCGTCTCGCCCTTTCAGGGCTGCCTCCTTAAAGCCAGGGCAGTCTCCACCGCGGTCTCCCGACCGCCGGCGGTGTCTGCATCACGATTCGCGGCGCCTCGCGACGAACCAGTATGAAATATGCGGGTTAAATCCTTACGCTATAGTGCCCATTTGTATGCACGTTTTTAGAATTTTAGCTTTTATTTGATTCTCATTATTTCATGCGCCTTCTTTCTATTGATCCATCATTACGTGGGACTGGCTTTGCTATTTTAGAGGAAGTGGGGACTGCTGTTCGCTGTAGAGAATATGGAGTGATTAACAATCCTCCAAAACGAAATATTCCAGATTCTTTATTAGTCATTTACGATCGATTGCAGGTGGCAATTCTAGAGCATCAACCTGAAGTCGTGGTTTTAGAAAGTATTATCTATGTTCAAAGTTATGCTACTGCGATTGTTTTAGGAGCTGCACGAGGTGTGGTTTTATTACTCGCAGCACAAAAAGGTCTTCCCATTCACGAGTATCCCCCTAGACGCGTCAAGCAGGCTGTTGTTGGATTCGGAGGAGCAGAAAAAAAACAAGTGGCATTCATGGTAAAAGCCTTGCTTGGATTGAACGAGATTCCACCAAGTGATGCCGCTGATGCAATTGCTATCGGACTAACGCACCTGCATAACTTTTCAACACCTCTTCCTAAAAAAAGAAATTCAAATAAGAGAAGTTCTTGGAAAAACTTTATTGAGACAAAGACAGATATAAAAATCTGAATTCTAATCTGTGGTTATGAATTCTTTGTTTGGTATTTGATTTTCCCTGCGCTACCAGGAAGACTCAGTCGACTTTTCGTGGTAGTAACTTTTTAACCCGTCAATAAAGTATGATTCTTACCGTTTCTCAAATGAAGGAGTTAGAGCGTGAGGCATTTGAACATGGAGTGGAGCCCGCTACCCTGATGGAAGAGGCTGGGGAGGGTATTGCACGTGTTGTAGAACAATTTTTTCCACTTCCAGGAATAGCGGTCGCTTATTGTGGCAAAGGAAACAATGCTGGGGATGCATTAGTTGCCGCTCGTTTTTTAGCAAAGGAGGGTTGGAAAATTGTAATACGGCTCACTTTTCCTAAAAATGAAATGGCACTGCTATCTCAAGCTCATCTTCAAGAATTAGAGAAACATTATGGGGTCACCGCTTTGGAAGTGATGCCCAAGGAGTCATCAGGAACTCTTGTTCTCCTTGATGGTCTTCTAGGAATCGGTGCTTCAGGAGATCCACGTGATTCTCTCAAAGAGGCCATTCAAGAAATAAATTTTTTACGACGTCATCAAAGTGCTTTTGTCGTTGGAATCGATCTTCCCTCTGGTTTGGATGGCACCACAGGGAAACCATCTCAATATTGTGTGGAGGCTGATTTAACTGTGTCGATTGGTTATGCCAAAGCCGGACTTATTGCTGATACTGCTACTAACTTTGTGGGAAGACTAGCGGTGGTTCCTCTTTCAAAATTAAAAAGATCTCAGGATCAATCATCATCATTGATTCATTCAGAGACTTTGAAACAGTTGCTGCCAACCCGCTCCTTCGATGTCCATAAGGGCCTGTTTGGGCATGTTGGAATTCTTGCTGGCTCACCTGGCTTTCTAGGAGCAGCGCGTCTAGCCTCTGCAGCTGCTCTTCATGCTGGGGCAGGTCTTGTTACCCTTTATGCACTACCAGAAACATATGAAATGCTTGCTGTTTCGGTCTCTCCTGAGGTGATGGTAAAACCGATCAAAGATTATCTCGAACTTTTCGAAGAGCCTTTAGATGCTCTTGGAATCGGCCCCGGACTTGGTTCTAAATATTCCCAAGAAATCTTAGAAATTATTGAAAAACTGCCAATTCCTGCTGTGGTTGATGCGGATGCTCTCAATGCTTTAGTTCAAGAAAAGTCACGGTTGTTAGAGTGTCACTATCCTCGACTTCTCACCCCTCATCCAGGTGAGATGGAACGGCTCTTTCCCGCAGAGGGTCGCTCACGCTCTCTTTGGGCAAAGGATTTTGTGGATCAATATCGAGTTACTCTACTTCTTAAAGGAGCTCGTACCGTTATCGCTAAAAATGCTCAACCTCTCCTTTATAATACTACTGGCAATCCTGGAATGGGTAGTGGAGGTATGGGGGATGTCTTAACAGGAGTTACTTCTGCATTTCTAGCATCAGGTCATTCTTGCCCTAATGCAGCCCAGCTTGGAGCGTGGCTTTGCGGTAGAAGTGCAGAAATTGCAGTTTATGACTCAGGAGGTTCCCCCGAATCTTTAGTTGCTAGTGATGTGATCACACATCTTGGGATGGCTTTTCATTCAATGAGGGTAGGTGAGTTTTAGTATTTTAAAAACAAATCCTATTTTACCTGCTTGGTCTCTCTCGCTCTGGTTTGAAAACGTAGGAGGTAATAGCAATTAGCTATTTTTTTCAAAAAGACATTGCGAATTCGAGTCTTGATCGCTACAAATGACCTCCTCTTTGTCCTGTGGTGTAATGGTAACACAGTGCCCTTTGGAGGCATTATTCATGGTTCGAGTCCATGCGGGACAGTTTTTTGAAAAGTTAATAAATCGTTTGATAGGAATATTTCCTAGTGGGTTGAATGACCATTCGGTCTCTCTTTTTAAGAATTTGATCATGTTTCTTCTTGCTCCTCTTTTTTGCATGGGCTTGTGCATTTTTTCGGTGTGGAAATTACAGGTGCTAGATTTTCCTAAGGTGAATCTTGAATCATAACTCTCACGCTACTGTTATCGTTCTCTGATGCAACTTTCAGCCGGTCTCTCTCAACAACAATTTCTCTCCTCGCAGATGCAGCAAGGGCTTGAACTCCTGCAGGCGCCTGCAATGGAGCTAAGAGGTTTGATTGCTGCTGAACTTGTTGCTAATCCTGTGCTCGAGGAAGAGTTTGTGTTGGAATCGACCATTTCAGAGAAAAATGAGACAGCCGCTTCTGATGAAGAACTCTCTTGGAATGAATCAGAAATCCCTAGAAATCAAGAAGAGCGAAAACAACAATTTCTGGAATCACGTCCCTCGAGCAGAACACTTGCCGAGACGATTGAGGCTCAGACGGCTGCATTCTTATTGGAAGATCAACCAATCATTCAAATGATTGCGGGTAATTTGGATGAATGGGGATACTTGCGGGTAAGTTGTGCAGAAATCGCTGCATCATTGAGTCTCTCTGAGAACCAGGTCGAAGAGGTTTTAGAAAAGATTCAACAACTCGATCCACCTGGTGTCGCTGCACGTGACCTCAAAGAGTGTCTTTTGATTCAATTACGACATCAAGGACGCGAGAATGGCTTGGCTAGCAGGATTGTGAGTCATTATTTACCACAACTAGCACGGCACCATTATGAGGAGATTGCTAAAAATCTGCGGCTTCCGCTCTCAGAGGTTCTCAAAGAAGTCGCCATCATTACAGCACTAGAGCCTCATCCAGGACGTCCTTATATAAAATCTGAAGAACAATCCGTTATTCCAGATTTGATTGTCATGGAGGAGGGGGGACTCTTTTTAGTCCGTTTTAATGAGGAGGGGCAACCTCGAATGAAGATTAGTGATTATTATAAAGAGATGTTGGCGTCACACTCTGAGAATAAAGAGCTACGCGACTACCTGCAGGACAAAATTCGTCTAGGAAAATCTTTTATTCATCATGTGGAGCAACGGCAATCTACCATAATGGCTGTGGGACTTGAAATCGTTCGCCGACAAGAAGATTTTTTCAAATATGGGACCTATGGACTTCATCCTATGACTATGGTGCAAGTAGCGGAAACCCTCGGTGTGCATATGACAACTATCAGTCGTGCTGTTGCAGGAAAAACAATGGATACTCCACGAGGTCTTTATTCACTAAAATATTTTTTTACTGCAGGTATCGAGCAAGAAAATGGCACTCATGTAAGCAATGAAATGGTCAAATCATCATTAAAAAAAATGATTCAGGAGGAGCAAAAACAGAAACCTTGGAGTGATCAGAAAATTGTAGCTCGTTTTCAAGAGCAAGGAATTCATATAGCGCGCCGCACTATTGCACATTACCGAGAACAACTTGGGATATTACCAGCACATTTGAGAAAAAAATAGAGGTTGGTTTCTGTTTTTTAGCATGGTGAACTCGAATATTTCACACTAAATCTATAACGGCTTGTGGAAAGCCCATCATTGCTGTGATAGCCCGGATATTTCATACTAATCGTGACGAGGAGGCCACAAAGGCTGATGGGGTAAGGCATCGCAATCCTTCGGTTGCCTTGTCCTAACCCGCACATTTCATACCGATCTACTACGGAAGCCGGGAAGCCAGATGGATACTGCGTTAGACTCACATTTTGATTTGGACAGTATGTACTCATACAGCCCTACATCAAAATGCTCGCCTGCCTTGCCTCATCAGCCTTCGTGGCTTCCTCGTCACGATCGGTATGAAATATCCGGGCTAATAATCTTTGCAAAGCGCCTCATGACACTTCAATATAAAATATTCGGACAAGCTTAGACATTTGCCTTCTCTATTATGAAAACACTAGTACAAGACACCCAGTCACCTCGAGTAGCAAGTAATGCCTCTAGCAGCTTCATTGCTGGAATTGTTGTTTTCTTGGTAGCGCTCCCTCTTTCTCTCGGTATTGCACTTGCCTCTGGAGCCCCCCTTTTTTCCGGGATTCTAGGGGGGGTTGTGGGTGGGCTTGTAGTCGGCACCTTGAGTGGCTCTTCTGTAAGTGTGAGTGGTCCCTCGGCAGCTCTTGCTACCATTGTTATTCAACAGATTGCGGAGCTCCATTCTTTTGAGGCTTTCCTACTGGCACTTGTCTTAGCAGGACTCTTTCAAGTAATTCTAGGACTCTGTCGCAGTGGATTTATCGCAGAGTTTTTCCCATCCAGTGTTATTAAAGGACTCCTTGCTGCCACAGGAATTCTCATTGTGCTTAAGCAAATTCCGCATCTCGTCGGCTACGATCCGATTCCTTTTGGAGATGCTGATTTTATGGAGTACGATGGATCTAATACCTTTAGCGAAATTAGTTCTTCCTTATTTCATGTACAAGTAGGAGCTCTTCTCATAGGAATACTCTCTCTATTTTTTCTTCTGTTCTCGGAAAGAATAAAGTTTTTTAAAAAAGTATTGATCCCAGCTCCTTTGATCGTTGTTCTTCTTGCTGTTGGAATAAGCTTTATGCTACGCAAGATAGGATCAGCTTGGTCTATTAGCCCTTCACATCTTGTTCAAGTTCCTCAAGTAGTCGATATCTCATCATTCCTCGGGGCATTAAAGTTCCCTGATTTTAAACAGATTTTTTCTCCGAGCATCTACGTTGCTGCTCTCATTCTTGCTGCTAGTGCCAGTTTAGAGACACTGTTAAATTTAGAAGCAGCTGACAAAATTGATCCTGAGCAACGATTGAGTCCTCCTAACCGGGAGCTTTTAGCACAAGGCTTTGGTAATATGATTTTGGGTCTTGTAGGTGGAATACCTATTACAAGCGCCATTGTCCGTAGTAGTGCTAATATCAATGCTGGAGGTCGAACGCGTCTTTCCACTATTGTACATGGAGCATTGCTTTTAGGATGTGTGACTCTCCTTCCTAGATGCCTCAATGAAATTCCGCTCTCAGCATTAGCTGCCATTTTAACAGTTGTAGGAGCAAAGTTAGCCAAGCCTCAGCTTTTTATGAATATGTGGAAAGGAGGTTCAAATCAATTTGTTCCTTTCATCATCACTATCCTTGCCATTATTTTTTCAAATCTTCTTTTTGGTATTTTAATCGGGTTAGGTGTCGGCTTGCTCTTTGTGCTTCATAGTAACTTGAAATTTCCGATGCATCAGATCGTAGAGCGACATGCCGCTGGAGAGGTCTTGCGAATTGAGTTGGGAAACCAAGTAAGCTTTTTAAATAGACCCTTTCTCGTCAAGACCCTTGATGAGGTACCTCGAGGAAGCCAACTCCTTATTGATGCTCATGCTACCGACTATATTGATCCAGATATTTCAGGTATTATTCAAGATTATGTGGACCAAAAAGCTAAGGTTCGCAATATCACGGTAAGTCTTATTGGATTTAAAAAAGAATATCGATCGTTGCAGGATGATATTCGGTTTATTGATTACTCCACGCGTGAGGTTCAATCGAAGCTTCTTCCAGCAGAGGTCATCGATATTTTAAGGAAAGGGAATCAGCGTTTTCGTCAGGGGAGGCCCTTGCTTCGCAACTATCAAAGACAAGTGGAGCAAACAAGTAAGGGTCAGTTCCCTATGGGGGTTATTCTTAGCTGCATCGATAGTCGTGCTCCTGTGGAGATTATTTTCGATGCTGGTATTGGCGATCTATTTAGTATCCGTATTGCAGGCAATGTGGCTCATGAGAAGGAACTCGCAAGCATGGAGTATGCGTGTCTTGTAGCTGGAGCAAAATTAATTCTCGTCTTAGGACACTCCTCCTGTGGGGCTGTGAGTGCGGCTGTTGATTTTTTCCATTCCGAGGTGCCCATTGATCAAGCAACAGGATGCGATCATCTCGAAGTGCTCCTTCAAGGAATCCAAAAATCGATCGATC
>JAIPKF010000027.1 GCA_021733705.1 Chthoniobacterales bacterium | reverse complement strand
TGATCTCGAAGTCTTCCTCAGGCGGTGTGTACGCACACAGCCGTCGTCAGACTTCATCGCTCGCCTTGCCTCATCAGCCTTCGCGTCCTCCTCGTTACGATCAGTATGAAATATCCGGGTTAATGAAAATTGAGAATGGGCCATGATGCATTAAATCAACATTGTTATTCAGATCCTAGAAAATGTGAAATATTCGGACTAGCGCAAATATTGCATGATCTGTTATTTTGTACCGGTATGTTGATCTCGCTAAGAACGCTTTCTATTTTTCTCTTCCTAGTTCAGCTGAGTCATGCTTTTGGTTCCAAAAAAAACAGCTCTTCTTCCTCTTTAAATACAGGACAAATGCAAGGAGCTCTTTATGTAGATGCGCTTAGTATTCCCTCTCCTGGAGAATTTTTTGCAGCAATCAATAAGGTAAGTCGACCTAATTGGACAACATTGGATCATGGAGGAAATGCTCCAGTGACAACCAATCGTGCTCAGCTTGCTTTGGCAATTGGAGTTTTTGTTACTAATGGCTTTATTGCCGTAGAGGCTCAGGATGGACAGCAAGTGAAAAATATTGGGCGAGATATGATGACACTTTCTAAAGCCCTTGGAGTGAGTCGAACTATTCTAAGTCGTGGTAATAATCTCATCGACTTTGCTGACGATGGTCAATGGGACTCACTTCGTAACGAACTGGAAGCCACGGAAAATGAAGTGAAGAGTACAATGCTGGATCAACAAGATCACTATCTTATTACACTCATCTCTGCAGGGGCATGGTTGAGGGAGCTCGAGGTTGCTTCTGAAATTATTGCTAATCACTATTCGCAACGTGGCGCGGCATTGTTGCAAGAGCCAGATTTGGCCTTTCACTTAGCCTATAGCTTAGAATTTCTCCCCAATAAATTACGTGCTGATCCACTAGTTATCAACGTCAAAGAGACCTTAAATCATCTAGCAACACTTCTAAAAAAAGAACGTCATGGCTTAACAAAAGAGGATCTTAGTCTGATCCAATTAGAAACAAAAAAAATAATTGCTGCGATTAGTGCCTCCGATTCTTCTCCACTTTCATTAAAGCCAGTCTCTTTTCCTGCTCCATGAAAAAGAAAATATTTTATCTTTTACTAGGTTATTTGCTCCTGGCCATCCCATCCCAAGGTATAGAGTCATTATCTGCTCACTCTTCCGAAAGTAGCGCTACAGCGAAAGGAACTGCCCGCGATCTAGCAGAGGCATTGATTAATGATGGTTTTCGAGTGAGAGATAGTGATTATGTTATTTCCATAAAGCCCAAAGACCCGCGCTTCTTGCAAGTGACCCTTTTTGCAGGAAATCAATATTGGTTTATTGCTGCTGCTCCTCTTCCTGCTCTCTCACTACAAATAGCGGTGTATGATGCAATGGGAAATCCATTAAAATGCGATCACTGGAAAGATGATTTAGCTGTTCCTGGTGCTCGAGCTGCAGCGGGACTCATAGCTCCCCACAGTGGTAACTATTTTGTAAAATTAGAATTATTGAAGTCTCAAGGAAAGCAACCTGCAGAGACGTGCCTCGTCTATGGATATAAATAGAACGATGGTGATTGTAATTTGACGATAGATTCCTTTTTGACTCGGTAGAGACTTGGAATCACTGCTGTTGCCATCGCAGTAATAGGGAGCTCTTTTTTTAGAAAATGAGCTATGGAGCTTGCAGCTTGGTGGGGGCTTTGTACTACAGAACTATAATCTAAGGAAAGGAGAGGCCAGTTAGCCTCACGAATATGTTCTGCCATCGTGATTTCGTAATGGCGATAAACATGATGGAGCTGCGCTACGGTGGCCATAGGGCCAGCCATGCGATGTTGTGATGTGATTACCTCTTCAAGAGATCGGTGAATCCAAATGATCCTATAGTGATTGTTGTGTGGAAGATGAAAAGCTAGTGGAATGACTACTTTTATAGCTACTCCGTCTTTGAGAAAGCGGGCCTCTTCTGTTATTGTTTTCACTTTTTCATGTTCAAAATATCCTTGAGGGTTATGTCCATCGGAACGGCGATGATGATCTGTATCAACGGTAATACCCCCTGCCGCTAGCATCTGCATAACAAGGGATGTCCCAGAGCGAGGAAGACCAGTCACAATAATTGGTCCAAGATAAGAATGGCTTTTGAAGAGAGATTTTTTCTGGGAATGCTCCTCTGAATAACAGTTATCAAGAGCGGATGTTGGGTCTCTCTCTTCTGCAGAGGCCACCAAGGCTGATGAATGCTGCTTCGATTTCAAAGCTGTTCTCAATGGAGATTTTCTTACAAGGTCATTATCGGACATCATGACTTTACTACTCCTTTTCTTCATCACTGCCTCCTTGTTATGATCATTGGAAACAATCGATTTGAGAAGAGGCGCAGGAGATTTTTTTTCAAGAGTATACTCTCTTTTTTTTGGCAAGGGATCCAAATGAATCATGCTTTGTAAAACATTTTTTGCTTTTTCTGCCTCATGACGATATCGCAAGGCCAGTCGTCGGTTTTTTTTCCCCTCCAAAGCAATATGAGCAAGTATAGCGCAAGCATCACTTCGTTGAATAAGGCTCTTTTGAGCCTCCTGCGCCGCTTTTTGAGCCTCACTCCATCGAGCTTGGTGCATGAGGGAAGTTGCTAGAGCAAGCCAAGAAGAACGATGTAATGGATTTCGACGGATCGCCTCACGAGAGCATTCCTCTGCCTTAAGAGGCTTCTTTTTTTTATTATAGTAAGTTGCTAAGAAAGCAAGTGCCTCGGCCTCTTCATTACGGTGGTTGGCAATATTATGTAGAAGAAGAATCCCTTTTTTCTCCTTGCGATGTTCTAAGGCAAAGAGGCCAGCATTTAATTGGGCAAAAATCTCTTCAGGATGCGCTTCGGCATATGCAAGGAGTGAGTCAAGATCCTCCTCTTTGGAATGAGCTAGAAAGCGAGCCAATGTCATCATGAAGCTAATTTTTCCCTCATCGAGGGAAGCTCGTGCCATGAGATGTCGTATTCCCCAAGCTTCTTGAAAAGAGATCTTTTCCTTTGAGTGGGAGTCAGCTTTTTCCCAAAATTGTCGGAGTGCTTGTTTTGCATCACGCTGACGATATCGTGCAATTTGAAAAAAACATGCTGCAGTACGGCGTTTTTCTCCCAAATAAAGATAGGCTTTTGCAAGCTCTTCTAAGATATCGGTAAGTAGTAAAATCTGTCCTGCTTGTTGAGCAGCAATTCGGGACTGCTCTAAAAGGGGAATTGCTTGATCAAGGCGATCATCATGAAGAAAGGAGAGTGCCTGGTGAAATAACTCATTGCAGTAAGCTTCATGAAGTGCTGCCTGATTATTAGAGGAAACCTCTTTTAAATAACCAAGAGAGACTAGTTGACGTAATGCTGCTTTGGTCGACTCTGAGGAGGGAGCCGATGGGGTCATCGGAGCTTTCCAACAAGAGTTCCACGAACTGATTTTTTTGAGGATTGGTTTTTTAGAGAAGGATTCAAGAAGCACTTTTCCAGGCATATCTTTTCCAATGGGTAATCCTGCGATTGCAAGCAACGTTGGGCAGAGATCCAAAATTGTAGCATGATGAATAGTGGCTCCTTGGCGAAGCTGAGGCCCTTTCATGATCAGTGTCCCGATAGGGGCATGTTGGCTTGTTGGAGCCGTTTCTAGGATTCCTAAAGAATCTGGTTTGCGAGCATCATGATAAAAACCATGATCCGAGGCGATCACAATGGTACTCTCCTCCCCAGCTGCTTCTATAAGCTCACCTATCCATCGATCATAGAGTTCATAAGCTCGATCCACGACATTTCCGTAAAGCTCACAGTCACGCGGTTTTTCTCCTGGTAATGCAGGTTCACGATAACACATGGCTAAATGAGAGAGGCTATCAAGCCCCATGAGATAGATTGAGGTGAGGTCCCATGGCCTCCTCTTCATCAAGTGTAAGGTAACTTGAAGCGTGGTGAGATCCTCCGCGAGGATTTTAGCAATAGCAGCTACTCTAAAATCAGCACTGGGATCAATTTCGTAAAGTTTAGGGATAAGAAAACGTAGGAGCGCCTCCGACAATCGTTGAGGATGGACGCGGTCCTGTGCAACGATTTTAGAAAGTGACCATGGAGAGAGGCTTCTAGGGGGTATATCCCACGGTTCATGCGAAGGGCGATGAGCGATGCGAAATGTTTCATCGATCATTGCACCTCTTATTTTCTCAGCAGGAGCAGTTGTCCACCATCCTACAATGTTGGAGCTTTTCTTATAATAAGAAAACATATTCCAAATTGCTGGAGAGCGTCGTGCCGTCCTATCATAAGGTCTGATGCTGGTTCCTAAATGATTAGTGTGTGTAAAACCAGTGATTCCATGTTCATAAGCATGCTTTCCGGTTCCTATGGTTGTCCAAAGTGTTGGTGAAAAAAGAGGAGAGATAGACCTCAATGGACCGCTGACACCACCAGTCACCATATTCGATATATGAGGTAATTTTCCGGCAGCAAATTTTAAAGAGAGAAGCTCCCAATCAGCAGCATCTAATCCGATAAATAGAATTGGTGACATAAAAAGAATATGAGTTTTTAAATGATTGCTAAGAAAATTTCTATTTCCTATATTCACTCCTCCAATAAATTAGTATGCACGTAATTTCTTTTACTGAACATCTCTGGTTAGAAAATGCTCATATAAAATTAGGCTGTGTTGATGTCTTTGAGGCTGGAAAAGGGTATCTTTTTGCTGACAAGCAATTCGATAAGATGAAAGAATGGGATATCTCTATTCCCTTTGAAAAAATTTCTAAAGTGGAGCCAATGTTCAAGCCGATGCAATATTCGGAGCATGGTCCTAAAGGAAAAGTTCTCATCTACAATGGCGTTGGAGGAATGGGTGACCAAATCATGACATGGCCATTAGCAAAAATTCTTGCTGATCGTGGTTATGAAGTGCATATCCTCACGGAACATCATCTGGCAATGTTTTGGTATGGCTTTCCATGGATTAAATCAATTCTAATTTTACCTTGTTACTGGTCTGTCCTCGAAAATTTCGATTACCATGTGAATTTAGAATATATTTCCAATGGCTATGCCCATAATGATCAGATGCAACCCATCGATCTTATGCTCCAAATCTGTGGAATTAATCCTGCATCGATTTCAGATGAAGAGAAGCGTATTGCTCCTCGATTTACTAAAATGGAATTGGGAATCTCCGATGCTCTTTATGCGAACCGACGTCTAGGATTTTATCAAATTGCATGTTCTCAACAAATACGCTCCTTGCCTCCGGAACTAAGTCGTAAAGTATTTAAAGCACTTGCAGAGGAATTTCCTGATATTTATTGGATCGGTCTTTATGGGCCTCTAGAATCTTCGGATTATTGGCTTTCTCCTCTAGGGGTGCCTAATGCTGAGTTTCGTTCTTTTGAGCGTCCCCGACTTATGTGGTCTCTCATTCGACGAGCAGAAATTTGTGTTGCTCCCGATTCCATGCTGGTGCATGTGGCAGGGGTTTTGGAGAAGCCTTGTGTCGGATTGTGGGGACCTTATGGACCAGGAACACGTGTGAAATATTATCCTCATCACTACCCTATTCATCACAAGCAAATATGTCCTCATTCCCCTTGTCATTGGAACGCTATTCAAATGCCGCATATTTGCCCTCCTACAGATAAGCCATTAGATCGATGCCAAGTAATGCTCCAAATAACACCTGAAGAAGTTGTTGAGGCAGTTCGTCAACTTGTGCCATCTCTGCAGACGAGGAAGTAGAGTAAAATAAAGTTTTGACATGATACTTTATTTCCATCAAAAGGTTGAGGATCGTTTCCATTTTGAAATTTATTATAAAAATTTCACCACATAGACTAAATTACTAGTTGCGATGAATATAAAAAACCAACCACCTTCTCAGCAAAAAACCACTATTTCTAGCCGACAGATTGAGTCCCTTTATGCTCTTGGCTTTGAGCTTTACGGTGCGGGAGAGTTTGAAAAAGCTGCTGACCTTTTTCGACTCCTCTGCCTCTACGACCCAGAAAAGCCGCGTAATTGGATTGCTCTTGGAGGAGCTAATCAGCAAAGAAGAGCATATCAGTCTGCTATTGCTGCTTTTGGGATGGCCTCTTTTCAAGATCCCCTCAGTCCTGAACCAAGATTATATGCAGCTCATTCCTTCATCGACCTCAAAGAGTTGCCTGCAGCATTAGAAGTTACTAAGCAGGCATTACAGCTTTGTGAAAATAGAGAGGATAAAAAAGAGGTTCAATCACGAGCTGTTGCATTATTCCAAGCGCTTGAGCGTTACACCCAAGAGTCAAATCACTAGAATAAGAATAATAAGAATATGAGCAATCCTTCTATACCTGCTTCTCTCCCCCAAACGCCAGCAGCATCGAATATCAGTACAGAGAGTAATCAACAAGATGTCTCCAGTGATCAGAAAACGACAGCATCTGCAAAAGTGCAGAATGTCACTATATTAGCCAGCATACCTGCTTCATTAAAAGAAAGCTACAGTAGTTCTGAAGCTCAATTGGAATCACCTTCTTTAACTCTAACCCAAGATGATATTCTCAGTTTATCATCGTTAACCGGAAACGATTCCAATAGCGAGGGAACCACAGCTGCTAATAGCACAACAGCCTCCGGTGTCTTAGCAATTCAAGAGGTATATCTTCAAAAACAGAAAAATATTGAGGCTCAATATACTAATCAGGGAGCTCCTCATCAAGAGGTGACCTCTCAATATCAGCAGCAAATAGTTTCAGCTAGTGTACCTGCTACTGGCACTAAGGCTTCGACAACAGCTTTAGAAACTCAAAAGAATACAGACTCCAGTTCTTCTGGATTAAATCCAGAAAAAAGCAGTCAGGATAAGACGGCATCATCGACATCTTCAACATCTAAGTCAACGACGACTCCGACTCCGACTCCGACTCCAGACCCAAAACCAGGCCCAAAACCAGGCCCAAAACCAGGCCCAAAACCAACACCAACACCAACACCACCACCACCACCACCTGGTCCTGTGAGTACAGCTACATTTAGCACTAAATCTATACTTGATAGTTTACAATTACTGGAAGCGATGATAGGTAAGAGTAGTAATACTGCGGCTATTAATGCAAATAATGTTCAAGCAACAAACACGAGGCACGGTCAAGTAGAGGGGATGCTAAACGCAGCAATCAGTACAGGTGTCCTGCCAACCAACACTAATGTCAGTGCTATCAGTTCATCTGATCAAGATGCTAAGATCAGTCCTAAAGATGTCATTGCTAAGACTAGCCCTAAGTCTATAACTAGCAATGAACCTTATCTTAGCACTCATGCCCCTGGACTTTCAGCTGGAGCAATCGATACTAATACTGCTACAGCAATGGCCCTTGGAGAAACACAGAGTGAATCTGCAAGCAATTTGAGTAACTTTTCAGTGGCATTGCAACAAGGAATGAAAACTCTTAATGAAGTAACCTCACAACCTCGTGCCCAGGCCCTTGGACAAATTTAACCCGGATATTCTATAACAGGTGCTGCTCTCTTAATAAAGAGAACTACAACGCTATTTTTTGTATCTATCGATTTTTTTATTGCTCTTTAAGCATATCTCTGGAATTCTCTACAACTCACTTTTATCTCTACAGTTCATGTCTTACGCAATTATTCAAACAGGTGGCAAACAATACCGTGTGACGGAGGGTGATATTCTTGATGTTGAAAAACTCGATATCGAACCTGGCCAATCGACCTCCTTTGCTGAAGTTCTTATGGTTGCAGATGGGAGTAATGTTACCTTTGGTTCTCCCTTTATTGCGACTGCTTCTGTTCAAGCTGAGGTCGTCGATCAATGGAAAGATGAAAAAGTGATCGCATTTAAATTTCGTCGTCGGAAAGGTTATCACCGTACTGTAGGTCATCGTCGTCGTTTGACCAAACTCAAAATCACGTCGATTTCGAATACATAGTTTTATCCTCTTTTTAATTTAGTTAAACTAAACTCATTTTATGGCTCATAAGAAAGGTCAAGGAAGCGTCAAAAACGGACGCGATAGTCAAAGCAAACGCCTTGGTGTTAAAAAATTTGGCGGTCAATCTGTCATTGCTGGTAATATCATCATCCGCCAACGTGGTACTAAATTTCTACCAGGCCGGAATGTCGGTCTAGGCCGTGATTACACCATTTTTTCTCTTATCGATGGCAAGGTTCTTTTCGATCGTGCTGGCCGCCGCGTGAACGTGGAACCCGCTGCTTTGTAAATGTCGAACCCGCTGCTTTGTAAACATTGAGCCCTTTTTGGTATAAAAAAACCAAAACATCTGGATAGCTCCCTTTTTATTTTCTGCAAAAAAATCACTAGAGAGCTATTTTTTTGAAAAGCTAGTTGATTTTTTCTTCGCATGAATTCGAAGATTCCCCATCTCCATTGAGACCGGATAGTCAGATTAGGAAATTATCTGCAATGTTTGTGAATCAAAACTCTCCACTGAAGCTCGCTATTTTAGGTTCAGGCAAGGGCTCTAATGCACGAGCCCTTATTGAAGCATCCAGGCAAGCTCAGCTTCATTATGAAGTTGTACTTTTGATCACTGACATTTCTAATGCAGGAATATTAACACTAGGGGAGGAGTTCCAAATCCCTTCATATTATTTCAATTCAGGCTCATTTAAAACCAAGTTTGCACCGGAGCGTGAGCAGGAGCTTGTCACGCTACTTCACAAAGCCAACATCGATTTTATAGCCCTAGCAGGATTCATGAGAGTAATTAAGGAACCCCTTCTTGCTGGATTTCCGAAACGTATTTTAAATATTCATCCCTCGCTTTTACCCCACTTTCCAGGACTCAAAGCATGGCAACAAGCCATAGATGCAGGTGCTAGCGAGAGTGGTTGTACGGTTCACCTTGTAGATCACGGTATTGACACGGGAGAGATTCTAGGACAAACGCGTGTTCCTATTTTTAGAAATGATACTGCTGAAACCCTCCATGTGCGGATTCAAGAGGCAGAACACAGTCTCTACCCGCATATTACTGATACCTTCGCCAAAAATCTGTTACATAAAAAGGAAACCATATCAAACCCAAATTACACTGTTGAGAATAGCGATTGTAGAATTCCTTAAAACTATCTTATGTCTCGCTTTCGTCTTTTTGATCTCAACCCCGAGCAATACCGTGCTGCTACGCATCCTGAGGGAGCTTTGCTTATTTTGGCTGGAGCTGGTACGGGTAAGACCCGTGTTCTTACGGCACGAATTGCATGGCTTGTATCCCAAGGAGTTGATCCTAGCTCGATTTTAGCAGTAACCTTTACGAACAAAGCAGCGCGCGAAATGCGGCAACGTATCACTACGATTCTTGGAGCCGAAAAAACCAAGGCAATGACCCTTTCTACGTTTCACTCCCTCTGTGTTCGACTTTTGCGGCGTGATGCAGCTCTTCTAGGATACAAAGAAAATTTTAGTATCATGGATGAATCAGACCAGATGGGATTAATTAAAAAAATAGCCAGTCGTATTCATGATTCTCAAGACCCGATCCATCCTGAGAGTGCACGCTCCTTGATCAGCAAGGTTAAAAATCTTTCTGCATCAACAAGCACTATGTCAACAGCAGTAGAGAGCCTCTTTACGCGCTATCAAGAAGAGCTACGCTCATTGAACACGATGGATTTTGATGACCTATTGCTCTATGCCCGTGAGCTGCTGGTTGAACATTCAGAAGCACGCCTCTTTTGGCAAGAAAAGTATCGTTATATTCTCATTGATGAATTCCAAGATACAAACAAACTCCAGCTCGACTTAATTAGCCAACTCGTTGGTAAGCCGGTGAACCTCTGTGTTGTAGGAGATGATGATCAAAGCATCTATGGATGGCGTGGGGCCCAACGTTCTAATCTTCTTGAATTTGAGCGTCATTTTTCTAATCCCGAAATAATCAAACTTGAGCAAAATTACCGAAGTACGAATCTTATTCTTTCGGCAGCTAATCGACTGATCAAGAATAATGCCCACCGTCATGAAAAAAATTTATGGAGTGATCAAAAAGAGGGAGATCCTATTCGGCTCTTAAGTAGTGCCGATGAGGTGACAGAGGCAGAATTTATTGCTGATGAAATAATGACATTGGGTCCTGAAAAATGGGATCATAGTGCCATTCTTTATCGGATGAATGCACAATCACGTATTTTCGAAACAATGCTACGAGAAAGGAAAGTTCCCTATCGTGTTGTGGGTGGAAAAAGTTTTTTTGACCGTCGAGAAATACGTGATGTCATGGCTTATCTCACTGCACTCTTAAACCCTGATGATGATAATGCACTCTTAAGGGTTTTGGCTGCTCCTCCACGTGGTATAGGAAAGGTAACATTACAACTCCTACTTGAGACTTCTATTACAAAGAATTCTTCTCTTTCCTCCGTAGTCTTAGATCTTAAGGAGCACCATAATTGTTCTACAAAAACTGCTGAGGCTATCGCACATTTTGCTGAAGAGTGGGGAGCCTACCAAATCCGCATGCAAACACCGGGTCAAGATCCTGCACTATTGCTCAATGAAATATTGAAAGAGTGTGGCTATAATGAGGATTTAAGAAAATCATGTAAAACCCCAGAAGAGGCAGATCAGCGAGAAAATAATGTTCGAGAGTTGCTAGAAAGTATGGCTGACTTCTGTCAGAAAAATCATCGTCATGGAGCTCAACAATTTCTCGACACTATGTCACTTGAAAGAGAAAAAGCTGAGGAGAAAGAAGAACGTCATGGAGTGACCTTGATTACGTTGCATGCTGCCAAGGGACTCGAATATGAATTTGTTTACCTTGTTGGACTCGAAGATGGACTCCTCCCTCATGAGCGCTCTAAGGAGGAGGGAACTATTGAGGAGGAGCGTCGACTCTGTTATGTCGGCATGACACGAGCCAAAAAAAAATTAACCATTACCTATTGTCGCACACGGAAAAAATATGGAACGATCTTCTCCTGTACACCGAGCCCTTTCCTTTTGGAATGTGCTGGTGAGGGAGTCGAAGAGACAAGTATGGAAGAAATTCTAACCCGCCCCTTAGAAGAAGCTGATGTTAATGATGCCTTTGCCTCGATGCGAGCATTGTTAAACCTAGAGGAATAAAGAATATACTCGAGAAATAGAGCATCTTCCAAAGCGAACCAGTGTTGAAACTCGATTTTTAGCTCCTCCTGGATCTGCTGCAACTACAGAAAAAGCAATGCGTGATGAGTATGAAATATCCGGCATCAATGATATTTTTTATTTTATGTTGCTGTTCCTTCTTTTACTCTTTGTTGTATGCCTCCACACAAAAAATCAAAACTATGGATTTGGGTTCTCTTGACTTTCCTTTTAATTATTCTAACTGCAATTCCATTTTTTAAAGATGGGAAGAAAGTTGGCTCTGATTTGAAGTTCGCAATGCCTGTTGAGATATCCCCTCTCAAAGAAGAACAACCCTTTTATCGGGATGAGATTATAGATCCTGAAGCAACCTATAAAATGGCCCATGTTGCCTCGATAACAGAGCTAGCTGATGGTACATTAGCAGCAACGTGGTACGCAGGGAGTAAGGAGCTCGCTTCTGACGTGAGCATTTATTTCTCAACGAAAAAAAAAGAGGACCTGTCGTGGTCTCAGCCTAAGGCGATAATGACACGAGCTCAAGCAACTCAGGAACTAGGCCACTATGTGAAGGGGCTAGGTAATGCCCTTCTCTTTGCTCGTGAGGATGGGATACTTCACTTGATATATATCACTGTTGCTTTTGGTAAATGGTCTGGAAGCCAGTTGAACCTTACCTCTTCTAGTGACGGAGGCGATACCTGGAAAAAAAGCAAACGCCTTTTTCTAAGCCCCTTTTTGAATCTCAGTGAATTAGTTAAAAATGCTCCCGTTCCACTCGTTGGTGGAGGATGGGTCGTGCCTATTTATCAAGAGTTTTTGGCAAAGTTTCCTGAGCTTCTGTGGCTTCTCCCTAACAAAGATGATTCGTTAAATGCTAGAAAGAGTCGTATTGCTGGAGGATGCTCTTTTTTTCAACCTACACTAACAGCACTCACTGAAAATGAAGCGGTCAGTTTTTGTCGTGATTACAGGTCAGAAAATAAAATTTGGGGTACAAAAACTCAGGACGGGGGAAAGAGATGGATAGCACCTCAACCAACCTTATTGCCAAATTACGACTCAGGAGTTGCTTCAGTAAGGCTTTCGAGTGGAGCTCTTCTTCTAGCCTTCAATGATGGTGGAACTGCTCGTAATCAGCTTCGCTTAGCTCTTTCAACCGATCAGGGATGTACTTGGAAACGTATCGCCACAATTGCACAAGAGCCTCAAGGGGATTTTTGTTATCCTTATTTTTTTAGATCCCAGGATGGACTGCTTCATCTTCTTTATAGCTGGCAGCGTCATCACATTCACCATGTTGTTTTCAATGAAGCATGGTTAGAGGCCCAAAATTTTCAGATTCCATTTCTTACTTCTCAATAATTTAACCCGGATATTTCACACTCAATCTATTACGGCTTGTGGAAAGCTCATCATTACTGCGTTGGTCTCGAATTGTGATTTGGGCGGTATGTACTCATACAGCCCGGCATCACAATCCTTCGCCCGCCTTGTACTAATAAGCTTTGCACAGCGCCTCATGAC
>JAIPKF010000026.1 GCA_021733705.1 Chthoniobacterales bacterium | reverse complement strand
TAGCACATGACTGTTAGGAAGCACAACAGGTCCCCCTGCAGCCAACGAATAGGCAGTCGATCCAGTCGGAGTTGCAATAATAAGACCATCAGCGTGGTATTCAGTGAAAAAAACATCATCAATGAAAACAGAAAGACTTACGAGTCGTGAACGTTCACCACGACTGATGACAACATCATTAAGAGCATTTCCAACGATTGACTTTTTTTTCCATTTATTGGAAATACTTACTTCTAGAAGGCTTCGATAACTCAATATATAACTCTCTTCAGCCAAACATTGAATAGCTCTTTTGTAATCTTTCGCATTAAGACAGGTCAGAAACCCGAGTGAACCAATATTAAGTCCAAATATCGGTTTTAAATGACTTGCCGTTTGATGTAATGCACGCAAAATACTACCATCACCACCCATTACAAGAAGCACATCAGATTGTTCTGCAAGTGCTCTTTCATTAAGATTGGAAGATACTCCCACCAGAGAGGCAGTCTCTTTCTCAATTAAAAAAGAGAGTTTTTTTCTTTGGAGTTCTTGTATTACCAGTTCTACGGCAGAAGCTGCACCCTCTTTTCCAGTGTGGGCAATGATACCAATAGTCATCCTTTTCACAGAAGCTGTAGGAGGGCTCTCAGTCGAAAGCATCTGTTTCATGATTTTCATTTATTTTTTAACATGGAACATGTACTGGATCGAAGGCGCAAAAGAGCTAAAAACTCAATATTCCCAGTTATTCCAGGGAGTGGAGATTCCATTACTTTTTCAAAATGGTATCCTTCATTTTCTACCCAAAGTCGAATGGAGTCTACTGCTTTTTGTCGTAATATGGGATCACGTACAATCCCTCCACGACCTACCTCTTGTTGTGAAAGTTCAAACTGTGGTTTGATTAGAACAAGGAGGTATCCTTCCGGTTTTATGAGTGAAAAAGCAGCTGGGAGAATGCGTGTGAGCGAAATAAAACTTAAGTCTCCGACAATAAGGTCAAAGAGTTCTCTAAAATCGGTTGGTTGAAGATAGCGAGCATTGATTCCTTCACGAACTTCTACTCGTGTGTCTTGACGCAAGGACCAGGCTAGTTGACCATTTCCGACATCAATACCAGTTACTTTTCTTGCTCCGTGTTGAAGTAAACAGTCAGTAAAACCACCTGTAGAGCAGCCTAAATCCAAGCAGTTGAGCCCCTCAGGATTGAGAGTAAATTCTCGTAATGCACCCTCGAGCTTATGTCCACCACGACTCACATAGCGATCACGTTCACTCAGGGTAATGTGGCTCGTAATAGGAATTTTTGTTCCAGCTTTAGTGACACGTTCTCCATCAACTAAAACTTGTCCCGCAAGAATAGAACGCTGAGCTTTTTCTCGGGATTCAAAAAATCCCTTTTCATGAAGAAGTTGGTCTACTCTAAGACGAATCACAGAAGCACTCATCAAGAATTTGGTTTCAACGTAAGGAGTTGTTCAGGTTGATCAAAAATAAAATCGGGAGCCATGGTAGCTAGAATGGAAGCTGAATTATATCCCCAGGTAACAGCGGCCACCCGAATAGGAACAGACTTTGTAGCTTCAATATCACGCGACTCATCCCCAATATAGATGATTTCCTCTGAATTCCATTGGTGCTCCTTCATTATTTTGCGTATTTCTCGACTTTTTCCAAAAAGCTTAGAAGAAGTAGAAATAAATTCAAAACAATCAATGTGGTGGTGTTTTAAAAAAGCAGTGACACAAAATTCGGAATTAGAGGTTAAAATACCAAGAATGAATCCGCGTGATTTTAGCTCTTCAAGTATTTGAGGCATGTCAGGTATTGGCTTGATCTCAGATATACGTTCTTGAAATTTCACTAATCCACGGCGGGCAATCATTGGAACACGCCATCGACTTATACCCAAAAAGCGAATGAGCTTTTGAATTGTCATGTTTCTGGCCTCCTGAAGCTCTTCTTCTGGAAGAGATCGAAAGTGAAACTCTTGGGAAAGCTCATTTAGGATTCGCAATGCAATCGTTCGCGTATCAGCAACGGTTCCATCAAAATCAAATAGAAGGACTTTTGCTTTGCAGGAGCTAGCTTTTTGAATGTTATAATTTGAGAGCATACGCTAGCTTCGCTATAAAATGTTTTTTAGAATTATTCTAATTAATGAAGATTAAGCCCTGATCAGATTATCGACTCGAGAGTTAATCATTAACATCTAATTTCAGTTGCAGTGAGACTGGTAGTTCCATTAGCCCTTTAAACTTACTCTCTTCTTGTTCTATTCCAAAGTGATTAAGGACTAACTCATCAATGCGCTTCATTTCTTCTTCATGAATTGGAGGTGCCGATGAAGTGGCAGCAAATTCACGAAGCTGATGCTCATCATAAATATTGGGAAGGATTGTTGCCACACGTGGATCCTTAAGTAGCCACTGCATTGCAGCCTGGCCCATAGTACGATCCTCTTTTTCTAAAAAACGAAGTTGCTCTATTTTCTTAACCCCATTGAGAAGCCAACTGCGAGGGCGATGTTTCCGATGGTCATTGGGGGGGAAAACAGTCTCTTCTGTATATTTTCCCTCAAGCATTCCAGAGGAGTGGGGGACTCGAATGAAAAAACGAGTGTTTGATTCAGTCACTTCTGCAACACGATGGAGTGTTTTTCCAGGATGCTGCTCTAGGAGATTATAAATATGTTGAAGAACATCAGGATGACGTTTTTCAATGGCAGCAGCTCCCTCTCCAAGCCAACCAATAGCTGGTCCAAGAGCAACTCCGTGATGAATTATTTTTCCCTCTTTTTTTAAGGTCTCTAACAGCTCCCAAAGGTCATCCTGCATCACATGATCTAGATGAATATTATGAAGTTGTAATACATCAATACGATCTGTTTTGAGGCGGATGAGGGCTGCTTCTGTAGCTGCTCGGATTGCTAGAGGCGAAAAGTCTTGAGGAATTTCTTTTTGCCCACGTCGTTCATCACCATGGTTAATGAAATCATATCCGACTTTAGTGGCGATAACTATACGATCACGCTCCTGAGGCGTTGGGAACGCTTTAGCAATCAGTTCCTCACTTCTTCCATTTCCATATGTATCTGCAGCATCGTAAAGGGTTATTCCTAGGTCAAAACCGAGACGCATGAGGATAACGGCTTCTTCATCAGTATAATTTCCCCACCACCCAGTGGATAGTGTCCAAAGGCCAAAGCCAATTTCACTAATAGGCAAGCTAGATCCAGGTAATGTGCGATAATTCATAAATAAAAGAGACTAACATTAAGGTTTTTATTCCACAAGAGCGGATCAATTCTCAATCTGGATATTTCAGACTGGTGCTGAAATTGTTGCTGCAAACCGCTCGACCATCTGCTTCCAGATCTCTTCTCCTTTTAAAATTTGAATTTCTATTCTGAGATAATAAATCGGAATTTGAAGTTCTGTAAGGCGAGGAATACGAACTGCATCTTTTTCTGTAGTGAGGATTAACGATGCATTACGTCGCCGACATCGCTGGACAAAACGGTTAATTTCTTTTCGAGAATAACGATGATGATCTGCGTAACTTTGAGTAAGTAGAAGATGAGCTCCTAGATTGCGTAGTCCTTGCTCAAAACTTTCTGGTGAAGCAATTCCTGCGAGCACTCCAATCTTCTGGTCTTGAAGATAACTTAAGGGGAGGATCTCTCCTGTAAGGATATGACAGAGTTCTACAGCCCGATGAGAACATTCAATAATTTCTGCCGTACGGTTTAATCTTCTAATGCGTTCATATAATTGAGTGAGATCACTTCCATTACATTTTGTTATGATAATATGAGTTGCACGCCTGAGATTTTCTGGTGGCTCTCGGAGGGTTCCTCGGGGAATGAGAAATTCATTTCCGAATGGGGCCTCTCTATCTATGAGGACAACATCAAAACGATGTCTCAATTTAAGGTACTGCAACCCGTCATCCAAAAGTAAAAGATCGCATCCCAAATGCTTAATCGCATAGAGCCCACTCTTAACACGATCACGATCTACCAGCACCGTTACTTTTTTAAGATTCTTGGCTAGCATAAAAGGTTCATCACCTGCAGTACGGGAATCGAGCAGTAAAGCTCCTCCTGCAGAAACAATACGTGGAGCAAAAAGATCCTGATGCTTCCTAGTTACAGAAAAAAAACGTTGCCAAAAAGGTTGAGGAACACTTTTGTAGCCTCGGCTTAAGATGGCCACACGACGTCCTTTTTCTGTCAATTCTCGTGCTAGTTTTTCTACAATAGGTGTTTTTCCTGTCCCTCCCATGGTAAGATTTCCAATGCTAATAACGGGACATCCGATACGATGCTGTCTCAAGGTGCAAGATCGATAAAGTGCTAAACGTATTAAAACAATTTCTCGATAAAGATAGGAAATAGAGAGAAGCAGGCGACGCAAGATTCTTGCACGTTTACCACCACGACGTTCCATGATGATATCTATTGCAGCTTGTTCTAAACTTTCAAAAAAACGACGCATGTAATCTCTACCAAAGTTTTTTGTTGATCATGGGAAGCTAGAAGTTCAAGAAAAAGAAATCATCATCTGCTGAAACTCAAAACAGCAAACAGATAAATGAAATTTATAAAAAAAAGCAGGGTCAACTTTCATGATACGATCGTAGCTCCCACATTATTCACCTGAGTGATGATAAACTGGCTTTCTGGAGGAGCAATCTTTTGAAACACTGAAACAACTTCCTCCGCAATCTTCTGATTCTCTGCAATGGCAGCAATAGTAGAACCTGAGCCGCTTAACCATCCTCCAAGAGCTCCTACTGATTCTGCTGCTACAAGAGCTTCGGATAAATAGGGAATAAGGGTTTCTCTAAAAGGTTGATGAAGTCGATCCTGAAATGCTCCTCGAAGTAGTTCATACTTTCCCGTAGCAAAAGCAGTGGCAATCACGGCAGCATCTGCAGTATTGGCAGCAGCATCCTTAATAGGAACCTTAGAAGGGAGGAGCTTGCGTGCAGATACAGTAGAGACTTCAAAATCCGGAATTAATAAAATAAAACGAAGTTCTGAAGAGAGTGGATAGCATAATGGCTCTCTCTGAGCTCGTGCAATCGTGAATCCTCCAAAGAGAGCTGGTGCTGCATTATCACCATGTCCTTCTAACATAACAGCGAGATGATACAGTTCTTTTTTTTCAAGGGGACGTTGCATAAGTTCATTCAAAGAGAGAAGAACTCCGAGACGAACTGTTACACTGCTTCCCAAGCCCCTTGCAGAGGGAACATCACCCTCAATATTAATGGAAATAGGAAAGGGAGTAATCGATGTTTTAGAGAAAAAAAGGGCTGCTGCTTCCTTGAGCATTGAAGGAAGGTTCACAGGGGACTCTTCTTTTTTAACGTGGATCTTATTAAATATTTGTAAAGCAATACCAAACGAATCAAATCCGGGGCCTAGATTTGCAGAGGTAGCAGGAATAGTTACAGTAACGGTGGGAGTATTCATTAAAAGGGGTAACACGTTGGAAAGTTACAATCGAATCGTCAAGAAACTCTTTTCAGAAATTTCTATTTTGAAGGCTATGATTTTTTTGGAACAAAATCTTTACAAAAAGAGGCGATCGTTTTTCTATTGTCGACGTTAGTTCTATTTTGCTCAAACCATTTAACTTTTTAAAAACTATGATTCCTCAAGTCTCGCGCAGTTGGTCTATTTTTCTTGGCATTCTCATGATGTTACTCGGTTTTGTGGCTCTCTCTAATCAATTTATCGCAACCATTACGGTAACCACCTTCATTGGAATTATTCTTATGTTTGGAGCTGCTGTCTCTTTAATTAAAATATTCAGCATCCATGGATGGCAAAATCATATCTGGTATCTTGTTGTTGCCCTCGCCTATGGGGTAGCTGGTTTTGTTTTTATTGCTCGCCCATTTGAAGCCGCCATTGCATTCACCTTTGTTTTAGGATGGGCCATTTTAATTGGTGGTATTTTTCGTATTTTCATGGCCTTTAAACTACGTCATCACCGAGGTGCAGGATGGGTTCTTTTTAGTGCGATTATCTCTATCATTCTTGGAGGCCTCATCATTTCACAATGGCCTGTCGCTGGACTCTATATTTTAGGCCTATTCCTCAGCATTGAACTTATCTTTGCAGGGGCAGGCTGGCTTGGACTCGGTCTCTCTACAAGCAAGTAATAATTAAATACTATAGTCTCGAATTGTGATTGGGGCGGTAGGGACTCCTTACATCCCGGCATCAAAATGCTCACCTGCGTTGACTCGCTCCCGCTTGTCTCGCCCTTTCAGGGCTACTAAAGGCAGTCTCCACCGCGGTCTCCCGACCGCCGGTGGTTCCCCATCAGCCCTCGCAGAGCCTCCTCGTCACGATCTGTATGAAGTATTCGAGCTACTCTTAAAACATTGAAGCTGCATTGGTAATAGTTCCTCTTGATTTGATTCTACTTCTAAAAAAACAGGAAACCCTCTTTTTTTAGCAAGCTCCTGAAAGAAAATTCTATTACCTTGAGCTACAATATCATTTTTATCATCTGGATGGTGATTGAGGAGAATTCCAGCGCATCTGCATCCATAATGTTCAATTGAATCGAGTGTGAGTAATGTATGATTCATTGCACCCAAGCGATTCCTGACAACAACTAAAACAGGAAAACCTATAGCACGTGCCAATTCTGGAAGTGATTCTGTTGGTGAAAGTGGTACAAGCCATCCTCCGACTCCTTCAACGAGTATAGATGAATATTTTTTTTGGAGGTCTTGTAACGTGGGTAGCACTTGATTCAACGAAAATATTTTTCCTTCAAGTGGGGCTGCAATGAGTGGGGCTAAGGGATTTTGATAAAAAACTGGGGTGATTTCTTCTAACGTCAATTGATTTTTTGCTGCCTCTTGTAGGATTTGAGAATCATTCCAACTGCCTGATGCGATTGGTTTGATAGCAATTGTTTTAAGTCCCTGCTTTTGAAAAGCACGGGTGAGAAGTGCTGTTACAAAGGTTTTTCCTCCGTCAGTATCAGTAGCTGTAATAAAATAATTCATCTTTTTGTAAATTTTGGAATATTCGGGTTAATACTGTTTTAGAGATTTTAAATATAATGCTTCAAGTACCGAAGGAGGTTGCTTTGATTTTATCTGATCAAGGGCTCCAGTGTAGATGAGACTTCCATGTTCTATGATGGCAATTTGATCACAGGTTTTTTCGATATGCGTTAGCAAATGAGATGTTAATAAAATTGTTTTGCCCGAATTTTTTAACTCTAACAGTAATTTAGAAAAAAAATCTAATCCTACGGGATCGAGTCCTGTAGTGGGTTCATCTAAAATAAGAAGCTTAGGATCATGAATCAAGGCTTGGGCAAGTCCTAATCGTTGACGCATTCCTTGAGAGTACGTTGCTATGAGATCATCTGCTTTTTCATGAAGAGCAACTAAAACAAGGAGCTCCTCAATTTTGGAGGAGAGGGAGGGAACATTAGAAATTTTTCCATAAAAAGTGAGGGCATCTCTTGCATTTATAAAAGAAGGAAATGTTGGGTTTTCCGGCAAGAATCCAACAAACTTATGTGACTTTAGGTTGCTGCAGGAAATACCAAAAAGTTGAGCAGATCCCTCTGTGGGAGCCAAAAATCCAAGTAAGATTTTGAGTAACGTGCTCTTTCCGGAACCGTTTGGGCCAAGAAGGGCTGCAATCTGACCCTTTTCAATGTTCCAAGAAAAATTATTGAGAACACAGGAAGGTTTTTTAAAAAAAGAGGAATGAAACTTTTTTGTTACGTGATCTATGTTCACGGCAAAAGAGTGCTTCATAAGATCTTAAAACCACGAAAAGGGGGTAATGAGTCACTATCAATGCGACCCTCCTGTTCATGTTGAATATGGCCAATGAGGTGACTTTCCCGAATTGAAGAGAGGAATTCTTCAATCTCTTTGCTATCACCCTGTGCTATTAACTCCACACTACCATCCATGAGATTTCTAACGCTTCCTGTAATATCAAAGCCACGAGCTAAAGATAATACAGTAGCCCGAAAACCAACTCCTTGAACTCTTCCCTCATAGCGAATGCAGCACGTTTTCATAAAAAAATCGGGGCGACAGGATTCGAACCTGCGACATCTTGGTCCCAAACCAAGCGCTCTACCAAGCTGAGCTACGCCCCGTGGGAAGAGATAAGCTAGCGATGGAACTCCTGAAGTGCAAGAAAGCATTCAATAAATCTCATAAAAATTAACTTTTTCGAAAATTCAGTATGAAATATCCGGGCTGAAGCTATTTTTTATGAAAATAGAGATCAGCGCTTTTGATTTGTCAAGGCAGTGGCTAATCAGCATAATCTAAAATTTCTAATCAATTTATGATAAAATGCTCACTTCTTTTTTTTTCGCTTATGACTTCACTAGGACTCGCTGCTCAACCACTTCCCATTGGCGCCACTGCACCAGAGCTCAGTGCTCTTGATCAAAATGGAAAATCGGTTTCCTTTTCTGATCTCTATGCAAAAGGAATCACTCTTGTTTATTTCTATCCTAAAGCAGATACCCCGGGATGTACTGCAGAGGCCTGTTCTCTTAGGGATTCCTATGCCACCCTCCACGATCGTCATGGGAAAGCTATTCAGATTTTAGGTGTAAGCAGAGATACTCCAGAGTCCCAGAAAAAATTCCAACAAAAGTATCAACTCCCTTTTACACTTATTTCAGATCAAAATGGGAACGTTGCCAAAGCTTTTGGAGTCACCCTCATTCCTATTGTGGGGCTCACAAGTCGTCAGTCATTTCTTGTTGAGGATGGAAAAATCGTCTGGTCCTCACTCAATGCTCAAACAAGTGGTGCTGCAACTGAAGTGCAAAAGGCATTACTTGCATTACACACAAGTAAAGAGTAACGGGTAATGCATAATTAATGTGTAGCTGACGCACGCATGAAGTATTATTTTTTGAAAATCCTTTCTATCAAAAAAGCTTAAGAATTCTGATGGTACATCGATC
Source organism: Chthoniobacterales bacterium (assembly GCA_021733705.1). GTDB lineage: Bacteria > Verrucomicrobiota > Verrucomicrobiia > Chthoniobacterales > UBA6821 > CAIWMF01. The sequence continues at coordinate 4,505 of JAIPKF010000026.1, read as the reverse complement.
TTTAAAAAACTCATTACCCATTACTCATCACTCTTTACTTTCCTTGAAAGGTTGCTATTATTATCCGCTTTCTCAGGGTTGGTAGCTCAACGGTAGAGCAGTGCCCTTTTAAGGCATTGGTTGAGGGTTCGAGTCCCTCCCAACCCAGGTTTTTGATGAGCAATACTATCTGTTCTCTACTATTACATTGTTCCATTTTAACTCTGATCGTCCGTAGAAGAATTTTTCGAACAAAGAGTCAACAAATGCTAATTTTATAGCGCTATGCCTCTCTTCTATTATCAAGCCTTTGGAGCTTCACACCAAGAGGTAACAGGTTCCCTAGAAGCCTCCTCACAAAGTGAAGCCTATCGTCTCCTTCGTTTAAAAGGCCTACAACCTAGATCAGTTCGAGGAGAGGGGGAGAGTCATGTCAAAAATAGTTCTTCTAAAAAAGAATCGTCTGCGACCTCAGCAGCTGACCTGCAACTCACTCGGCTCAGCACCTCTCAACTCCTTTTTTTTACAGAAGAACTAGCAGAGCTCTTAGAGGCTGGCTTGCAGCTGGAAGGGGCACTTAAGGTCATTGAACAGCGCCAAGAAAAATCACCTGTAAAAATCGCAGCTGCAATTTTACGTGCTCGTGTGCGTGAAGGGGTTAGCTTTTCTAAAGCACTCCGTGATTGTGGAGAATCCTTTGACCCTCTCTATTGCAATTTGGTGGCCGCTGGAGAGGCAAGTGGAGCTCTCTCCAAAATTTTGAAACGTCAATGTGCCCACTTAGAAATGATGGAAGATCTTCGTAAAAAAGTAACTTCCTCTCTCGTTTATCCGAGTATTGTTTTTGCCTCGGCAATAGTACTCATGTTTATTTTTCTTACATTTCTAGTGCCTCAACTTTCTGTATTGCTTGGGAAATCAGGTCAGAAGCTTCCCTTCATAACCCAATGTTTAATTAATATAAGCGAATTCTGTGGTCACTGGTGGTGGGCTATTATTGCGACATTAGGAGCAACTTTTTTAGGCTTGCGTATGGCTTCCGAAACCCCCTCTGGTAAAGCATGGTGGCACAAAGCAATGCTTGATATTCCGGTGGTGGGTCCTGTCTTAAAGACAAAATTCTTTGCTGAAATTTTACAAACACTCTCTACCCTTGTCTCCAATGGGGTCACTATTCTTTCAGGGCTTCATCTGCTGCATGGAGCTACGGGAAATGTTTTTTTACGAGGACTCATTGCACAGATCTCAGCGCTCGTGAGTGAGGGATACAGCTTGGAGAGATCGATGAAGAAGGTCGGATTTTTTCCTCCTGTCATGATCGACATATTAAGTGTTGGAGAACAGACTGGTGACATTGCTGGGGCTCTTGGACGCGCAGCACAGCGTTATGATCGTGAACTCTCCTCTAAGATCGGCACTCTCACAACACTCATTCAACCCGCAGTTATTCTCCTTGTAGCACTTTTTGTCGGGGTTGTAGCTTACTCCATGATTGCTGGAATTTTAACGAGTGTGAATTCCTTAAGGGCTCATTAAGAATTTTTTAGTGTAATGCTAGGAGTCACATTTATTTTTTAAAGATCTCCTGTGTGAGTTCTTGAAAATCTTTTATTAGAAGAGCGGTAGAAGCTTTTATCTGAGTTTGTTGCTCTTCGGTAAAAGATTCTGGAAGACGAATAGCTGTATTTTGAAAGTCATTAGTTGCAACTAGCCAACCAGGATCATCATACTCATAAAAGGCTTTTAAAGCCTCAAAATATGATTGATTAAGATTAAGAAAATATTTTTGTTTTTCTGATATATTGTCATCTAAAGAGAGCGTCTCAATTTTTTGTAGAATGGACTTCAAGTTACTACTCTCCTTGTATTGAGACTTCAATTGAGATCCCATAAAGCTAAAAGGGAATAAATTCGTAGGAAGTTTTTCTGTGAAAAAATCTCCCTGGATCTCTGGATTAAGAGATTTTTGATAATCGTTATAAGCTTGAAAAAATAGATCTGGAGCCTGGTCATCTGTAGCGCCTATAACAACGTTTGTAGATGTTTGAACCTGATCTGGTGATACCTTTTGTGGCTCTACTTTTTCATAAACAATGGAGCAACTATGTTGCGATAAGTAGCTCTCTAGCTCCTTTTCCCACTCTTTTGGAATGGGGATGATTTTTGAATCATTCACTTCAGACCAGCTATCTCCATTTCTTAAAAAAGAGAAAGTATGGCCACTTCCCTTTAGACCAACAGAAGCAGCAGAAACACCACACAGAATAGCTTTGGGTTGATAGGTGATAGATGATTGGCTCTTCCCAAACGTAATCGGCTTTAGAATATCCGTGGTGCCGTGTTGCAGAACATCATTACCCTTTCGGCTATTTTTAAAATTTAAAGTGAGCGATGCAGGAGCTTGATTAATATCAAGGGTGTATTTTTTGTTTTCTAACCATGCCTTAACAGCACTCTGAGTAGTCCTTGATTCTGATACAGTATCATTAGTTGCATCAATAGTGATACTGGAAGCGACGTGAATCTCTTTATCTTTATTAAAAGTCACTTCGGGTGCGCTAAGCTCATGAAGGAAAATAGTTGTAATATCTACACGACGCATTAATCCTCTGATGTCGCCAGATTGAGATGATGCTCTTGCAATGCCTGATTGACTTTGCCTATTAAACCAATAATTTTCTGCAAGGAGACGTGCCCCTTCAGCATGAAGAGCTTGACAATCTTTCTCTGTCATTGGAGATCCATTGATCAACTTTGAAAGAGTTGGCATTTTTTCTTGAATTCTGCTTTCGAGTTTTGTCTTCGCACTATCCTTACCTTCCTTAACTAGTGAATCAAGGGTGATTTGAAGCGATGCTGCTGTAGCCTGCAGGGAGGCATTCATACGACACGCCCCAGTATGATTAGAGAGGCCAGTGATAGTTTGCTTGTTAATTCCAGTACATGGAAGTGCTGTATCTCGAAATCCTTGATTCGATGATATCTTTTGCGAGTATTCTTGAGAGTCCTTTTCCAGGAATGCATAGGAATAATTTTCCCAACGCCGAGCACAATCATTGCTAAAGTATCTTCCGAGTTCTCCTAGTATACCCCAGGAGGAGGGTTGAAAATCATCATTAATTATTTTCTTCTGTGACGAGGGGACTGCTATGAATGAATGAGTACAAGCAGTAGCATCATAAATAGCTTTTCGAGTCTCATACATTGTTGCGCTATTATATAGCTTTCTAAGAGCCCAAGCTGCATCACCATTCTCTACTACCTTTACTTGACGACCAAATATTTCAAACTCACCCTTTGAACTTGTGCCTCCCGTAGAGTGAAAAGGATTAAGATAGGTAAGACTGAGTGCATCTCCTAATCTGCTAATATGATTAGACATAGAGCTTCAGATAGCTATTGCTTTACGAAATTAAGAAAGCTTTTAATTCTTAAGAAATATTCTATGGAAGTTTATTTCAACGCAGCCCAGACACGATGGACATCCTCATGCTCCTCCAAGGCCTCTAAAAAAGTAGCAACATCATGTCGCTCCACTTCCGAAAGTTCAGGAAAGCTTTTAGCAACATAGCCAATTTCACTTGCAATCACTTTCCAGCCATGTTGAGAGAGCCACTCAGAAACAGTATGAGTGGCTGTTCTCTCAGTAATAAAGCGGGCTCCAAGAGCATCATTTGGGATATCATCATTGTGAGCATGGGTTAAGGGTTCCACCTCACTTGCTCCAGCTTCAATAGCTGCCTCTTCAAGATCGGCCTGGAGATTGGTTGTGTAGGCTTCCACTAAACCAACATGGTCAAAAAGAAACTTATTGCTTCCTGGATTCCCAAGCTGAGCTTCACGGAAAAGGACACGGATTTCTGGGGCAGTGCGGTTATTGTTATCAGTAAAGACCTCCACGATCACAGGAACTTTGTGCGGTGTGTATCCTTCAAAAACAATATGCTCGAGTGCTGTTTTATCATCGCCAGTTCCAGATCCTTTCTGAATGGCCCTCTCGATGACATCTCGAGAAACACTCTCTCGTTTTGCCTTATCAATGGCTGCTGCTAAACGAGCATTACTAGCTGAATCAGCACCTCCTTGACGAGCTGCAATGGTGATTTCGCGAACAAATTTCCCCGTTGCTTTCGATTTTTTGAGTGAAGAGACTTCACGCTTTGCTAAGAGCCATTGGCGTCCCATGAGAGTTTTTCAAAATGTGAATTTAACTGATAATACAACAATCAATAAGGGGATTGAAGACCTTATTCATTACAGAAAAGTAAAGGATGAAGCGTGAAGCGTAGCTTGCACAAAATCAAGTACTGTTTTCTAACTTCTATTTTAGATCTTATAACTTTTTAGCCTTCACATTTTTAAGAGTTGCCTTGTGATCCAGGCTACTCTGCAATAACAGGGGTCGCACTCATCCGCTTGCGTGCAGTAGCATCCAAGATCTTCTTGCGAAGGCGAAGACTCAGCGGGGTCACTTCGACATATTCGTCATTGGCAATATATTCGAGAGAACGCTCTAAGGTCATCTT